>JAHHTN010000017.1 GCA_020024645.1 Faecalimonas sp. | reverse complement strand
CACTATCAATTTTTGCTTTGTTAGGGTTAATTCCTAAACTAGTTAAAATAATTTAGCAAAAATGTCACTTTTACATTTCATTTTTCTGTATACATAATTTCTGAAATAGAAAAACTCCTGATGACATCACCAGGAGTTTCCTCTATTCTTTTTTTAAATAATTTGCAAATTTTGTGTAATTTGGTAACCACGTCAGATTGACTGTACCAATTGGGCCGTTTCTTTGTTTAGCAATAATAATTTCTGCCACATTCTTCATTTCTGTATCTTTATTATAGTAATCATCACGATAAATAAACATAACAACGTCCGCATCCTGTTCAATCGCACCAGATTCACGCAAATCCGACATCATTGGTCTGTGGTCTGGTCTTTGCTCTACAGCACGGCTCAACTGAGATAAAGCAATAACAGGAACATTTAGTTCTCTTGCCAATCCTTTTAGAGAACGAGAAATCTCTGAAATCTCTTGTTGCCTTGACTCACTTCTGCCCCCTACACGACCTGTCATCAACTGCAAATAGTCGATAATAATAATATCTAAACCTTTTTCTAATTTATATTTTCTACATTTAGATCGCAACTCAGAAATAGAAATCCCTGGAGTATCATCGATAATCAAATTTGATTTTCCAATAATTCCAGCCCCTTCAATCAATTTTTCCCAATCTGAATCTTTCAAATTCCCAGTCCTTAACAACTGCGCATCTACTTGGGATTCAAGAGAAAACAAACGATTAACCAACTGTTCCTTCGACATTTCCAAACTAAAAATAGCAACCGATTTATTTTCTTTAAATGCAACATGCTGTGCAATATTAAGTACAAAGGCCGTTTTCCCCATAGATGGTCTAGCAGCTACCAAAATCAAATCTGATGGTTGTAATCCTGAAGTTTTATAGTCCAAATCTAGAAATCCTGTAGGAATACCTGTAACGGTACCTTTGTTTTTAGATGCTTTCTCAATTCTATCTAAGGCATTTAAGACAACTTGCTTAATCGGAACAAAATCACCTGAATTTCTTTTCTGTACAAGTTCAAACACCTTCTTTTCCGTCATCTCAAGAACTGCTTCAAGTGGTTCTTTTGCTAGATAACAAGTATTTGCAATCTCTTCATTCAGCTTAATCAATCGACGTAACATTGATTTTTCAGATACAATTTCTGCATAATATTTTATATTTGCCGAAGTCGGAACTGCTGTCACTAAATCTCTTACAAACTCTAAACTACTAATTTCTGCAGGAACATCTTTTTCTTTCAATCGCTCCTGCAAAGTAATCAAATCTACCGGTTTTCCTTCATTAAACAATTCTACAATTGCGTCAAAAATAACCCCATATGCTGTTTGGTAAAAATCTTCACCGCCAACAATTTCTGCTGCTGTCATAATCGCATCTTTATCCATCAGCATCGCACCGACAACTGATTGTTCAGCCTCTATGCTATGTGGCAAAACTCTTTTGATGAGTGCCTCGTCCATGCGGTTTTCCTCCTAGCCTTCCGTTACATTTACTTTTAATTCTGCAACTACTTTCTGATGTAATTTGACTGGAACAATATGTGTTCCCAAAGTTTTAATCGCATCTTTCAACTGAATTTTCTTTTTATCAATATCGTATCCCATCTGTTTTTTTACTTCAATCGCGATTTCTTTTGTAGAAACAGAGCCAAATGTTCTTCCACCTTCACCCACTTTTATTGGAACAACAATCTTTCCTGCCTCAATCTTTTTCGCAAGTTCCTGTGCTGTTTCCAATGCTTCCTGTGCAAGTTTTTCTTTATTTGCATTCTGCAATTTTAAATCATTTAAATTTTTATTTGTCGCTTCCAATCCTAATTTCTTTGGCAAAATAAAATTTCTTGCATATCCATCATTTACATTTACAATCTGTCCTTTTTTCCCAAGTGATTTTACATCTTCTAATAATATTACTTTCATTTTAAATATCTCCTTCTTCAATCATTACATCAATGGTTTCTTTCAATACATCAACAGCCCTATCCATATCTGTATGTGCAAACTGTGCTCCAGCTGTATTCATGTGACCACCACCACCAATTCTTTCCATTATAATCTGCACATTTACTTCATCTATAGACCTTGCACTAACATAAATCTTTCCATTATAATTTGTCAAAACAAAAGATGCCTTTACTTTTCCAATATCAAGCAACTCATTTGCTGCCTGCGCCCCTATAATTGTTGGACTATCAATTTTCATGTTTTCACCACGTGCAATCGCATAAATATCTCTATACACTTCTGCATTACTTATAATTCTCGCTTTTGCACGGTATGTTTCTATATCCTCACGGAACATTTTTCTAATAAATGTAATATCCGCTCCACATCGTCTTAAAAATGCAGCTGCCTCAAATGTACGAACGCCTGCACGATTCATGAAATTATTGGTATCAATCATAATTCCTGCATACAAACTACTTGCTTCCATAGATGGAAGTTTTACATCATCTACAATATACTGTAAAATTTCTGCAACCATTTCACATGAAGATGAAGCATATGGCTCAATATAAGAAAGAACTGCTCCTTCAATCACATCACTTCCCTGTCTATGATGATCTAAAACAACTATCATTTTTGCCCAATCAAGTAAATCTTCGCACTCTACCAGCTCTCGCTTATTTGTGTCTACAACAACTACCATCGTATTATTATCTACATAATCTTCTACATTTTTAGAAGTAAGAAACATATCCTTAGGGTAAGCTGGATTTTTTGTAAAGGATTCATAAAGAGGACGCACAGATCGTGTAATATCATTAATAACAATATGTGCTTCTTTTCCCATCTCCGTTACTGCTCGGTAAATACCAATTCCTGCACCAAATGAATCCACATCTCCTATTTTATGCCCCATAATAATGACACAATCTTTTGCAGCAATAAATTCACGAAGTGCTTCTGCTTTCACTCGTGCTTTCACTCGTGTATTCTTAGAAGTTTGTTCTCTTTTTCCACCAAAATACTCAATTCCTTCTGAAGATTTGACTACCGCCTGATCCCCTCCTCTTGCAAGGGCAAGATCGATGGAAACACGAGCATAATTATAACTTTGCGCATACGTATCATTACTAAGTCCAAATCCCATACTAAGCGTTGCCGGAACATCATTTCCAACATTTACATTTTTTGCATCTTCCAATATTGAAAATCGATCTTCTTTCATTTGCTCAAAGAAATGCTTTTTAATAACAATGAAATATTTATCTTTCTCCAATTTCTTTGCAATTCCATCTACATTCGCAATATACTGGTTAATTTTACGATCAATCAATGCTACCAAAAGACTTTGTCTTACTTCCTCAACACTATCCATAATCTCATCGTAATTGTCAATATAAATCAATCCAGAAACAAGTCGCTGTTTTTCATTCTCTCGAATATATGTTTTCAACTCTGTAATATCTCTAAAACATGCTGTAATAAAATATTCCTTTCCTTTCGGAATCTCTACAAGTGGCTCTGCTTCATTAAAATCTCGCACAGAAATTTTAGAAAACTCCACTTCATAATCTCTATCTCCATAGAAAATTTCTGTCTTTGTTTTCTCACCCACTTGCACCGGAAATAATCCTCTGTTTAAATCAGGGATATATTTGCTCAAATAATTTTCTCTTCGGTTTCCCATTAATTCTGAAAATTGTTCATTGACCCAAAGAATGTTTCCGTCCTCTAAAAGAATAACATAGGGCATTGATAATTCCTTTAATAACACATTTTGAATTGCTCCATATTGCCCTGCAAACTCTACCAATTCTGACAAAAGTAGTGACTTATTATAAAAATATAATATGCCCACAATCACCCCATAAATCAAAACAAATGCCGTCATTACAAACCCAGCTTTTTTATCGATCTGATAAATCCAGATGTTCATTGCAATAAGCAATATCATCATAATCGCCGGCCATTGCATATACAATCGGAGCTGTCCTTTAAACTGAATTTCTTTCTTCATATACCTACCCTCTACAAAATCCAATATTATTTTTTATTATACCACCCTTTTTCATAATTTTAAAGAAATAAAAAAATAGACTGTGTTTTGAGGGGGCACCTCATTTAATAAAACACAATCTATTTTTAATTGGTTCTTATCCTTCGTATCCGTTTGGATTATTTGACTGCCATCTCCATGAGTCTTCGCACATTTCATCTAAGCCTCGTTCTGCTTCCCAACCTAATTCTGCTTTTGCTTTTGCAGGATCAGCATAGCAAGTAGCAATATCTCCAGCTCTACGTGGTTTGATTTCATACTTGATTTCTTTGCCACAAGCTTTACCAAATGCTTTTACCATATCAAGTACAGAATATCCATTTCCTGTTCCTAGGTTGTAAACACATACACCTGCTTTTTCTTCAATTTTCTTTAACGCTTTTACATGTCCTACTGCAAGATCTACTACATGAATGTAATCTCTTACACCAGTTCCGTCATGTGTATCATAATCGTTACCAAATACTCCTAAGCATTCTAATTTACCAACTGCTACTTGAGTAATATATGGCATTAGGTTGTTTGGAATACCTTTTGGGTTTTCTCCAATTGTTCCGCTCTTATGTGCTCCAACTGGATTGAAATAACGAAGTAATACAACGTTCCATTCCGGATCTGCTGTATGAAAATCTGTTAAAATCTGTTCTAACATTGATTTTGTCCATCCATATGGATTTGTACACTGTCCTTTTGGGCATTCTTCTGTAATCGGAACAAACTTAGGATCCCCATATACAGTTGCTGAAGAACTAAAGATAATATTTTTCACTCCAGCTTTTCTCATTGCATCACAAAGCACCAATGTTCCTGTAATGTTATTGTCATAGTACTCTAATGGTTTTTGAACAGATTCACCTACTGCTTTTAACCCTGCAAAGTGAATAACTGCATCTACATCTTCTTTAGCAAAGATATCGTCCATTGCTTTTGCATCTCGAATATCCGCTTCATAAAATTTGATTTCTTTTCCTACAATTTTTTCTACACGATTTAACGCTTCTGCACATGAATTGCATAAATTATCAACTACAACAACATCATATCCAGCTTTAATCAATTCGATACATGTATGGCTTCCAATATAGCCAGCTCCACCTGTTACTAAAATTTTCATATTCTTACCTCCTATATTTACATATAAAATGTTATATAATTAGTTGCTATATTTTTTTACAATAGACTGCATTGTATCCCATTTTGTTTCCATGTCTTCCACAAGTTTAAACTGAGTACGGCAACGATCCAAATTATGCCCTTCTCGGTGTGTTTTAAAGTAATGATCACCTTCTAAGTAATCCGTTAAGAAACGCATTCCACATTCAAATGTCATAACTTTTGCGCCCATTGGAAGCATTTCAATTTCCTTTTGTGTTAGGCGTCCACCACAACCTTCAATATATCCTTTTGTATAAATTTCAAATAATCCCATATCACAAGAAACTTTACTTAAATCTTGCTCATCTTCCGCTGCTGTACTTGCTCCAAAACGAATAGAATCACCAAAATCATTCATTGCAAGTCCTGGCATAACTGTATCTAAATCAATTACACAGATACCTTTTCTTGTTTCATCATCTATCATGATATTATTTAATTTTGTATCGTTATGTGTTACACGAAGAGGAAGTTCTCCTTTTGTAAGCATATCTCCAAATACATTAGCCACATCTTCATGTGCAAGAACAAAATCAATCTCTTTCTTTACAGATGCTGCTCGACCGCAAACATCATTTTCTACTGCTTTTTTAAATACAGAAAAACGTGCTTTTGTATCGTGAAAACCTTCAATTGTTTCATGAAGTGTTTCAGCTGGATATTCTGCCAATAAACGTTGGAAATTTCCAAAAGAAACTGCGCTCTGATAAAAGTCTTCTGGTGTTTCTACCGCATCATAACTTGTCGCATCTGTAATAAACTTATACGCTCTCCAATATTCTCCTTCTGAATCTACAAAATATGCTTTTCCTTCCCGTGTTGGAATTACATTCAAAGTTTCTCTTTCTGGATCTCCACCATTTTCAATGATGCGCTCTCTTAAATAAGAAGTTACACCCAAAACATTTTCCATCAATTCAACAGGTTTTGTAAAAATATTTTTATTCATTCTTTGAAGAATAACTTTATTCTCACTTTCACCTTCTTTTAAAGTAACTAAATATGTATCATTAATATGACCACTTCCGTATGGTCTTACATCAACTAATTCTCCAGCAAACTGATAACTTTCGATTGCTTCTCTTTGTCCTTGATTCATCTCTACTGCCATTATTCTTCTCCCCACAATTTTTCTGGATATAATCCGTCTTCTTTCATTTTTCTAATTGCTTCTACTACAACTGGTTTATCTTCTTTATAAGTTACACCAAACCATTTATCTTTAGAAGATAATACACTTACTTCAGCACGTCCTGCTTTTTCTAAGTTGTCTACCACTGTAGGAAGGAAATATTCACATTTCATTGGATTCTCAGCAAGTCCTTTTTCCAAGAATGCTGGGAAACCTGCTTGAATTTCTTCTAAAATACTTCTTGTAAATCCCCACATATTCATAGATACAAGTGTTTCTCCAGGCACATATGTCCATGTTTCTCCTTCATCTTCTGTAAATGCAATTTTCCCATCACGTTTTTCGATACGTGTCCTTTCCTGAATGCCTTCAAGTCTTCCATCTGCACTTACCTGACAGATTCCTCTTGCAACATGTCCATTATCTGTAACTGTATTCTGCAACTCATATCCTACCATAGTATAACGATATTTCTCATCATCTTCATGTGTTGACAAATAATCATAAATAGTCTGGAATGCGTCTCTTCCGTAATAATCATCAGCATTAATAACTGCAAATGGCCCTTCAATCTCATCGATTGCACTTAATACGGCATGCGCTGTTCCCCATGGTTTTACACGTCCTTCTGGTACTTCAAACCCTTCTGGAAGATTATTCAAATCTTGGAATGCATATGCAACTTCCATATGCTGAGCCATACGATTTCCAATTACCTCTTTAAAATCAGCTTCATTTTCTCTTTTAATAATAAATACAACTTTCTCAAATCCAGCTCTCTTCGCATCAAAAATCGAGAAATCCATAATGATATGTCCCTGTTCATCTACCGGGTCAATTTGTTTTAATCCACCATAACGGCTCCCCATTCCAGCCGCCATAATTACTAATACTGGTTTTTTCATCTTTCTGCCTCCATCACTTTACTTATAACTATATTTTATACTATCTATTATATTACATCAACTTAATTCATAAATCTTTAGGTGATTTTTCCCTATCTTTGTACAATCGTCCTCATTTTCTTTTTATATCAAGAAAAGAGGTATCGCTATATGCAATACCTCTTTTCCTTATTTATATCTGTGATTGTAAACAAATAAAAGTGTCAAAAGTCCGATAAGACCAACTACTTCCATCATCAATCCTGAAACCGAAATATTTCTCTGACCAATAATGATTAAGGCTAAGGAAATAACAAAAACAATACACATGATAATATTTCTCACTGAATTTTTCATTACTTTTACCTCCTAACCTTTCAATCCACCAAGAGTCATACCCTCTGTTAAACGTTTCTGAACTGCAATATATAATATTAATGTTGGTAACATAACAATAACAAGACCTGCATACATGATACCATAGTTTGTTGCTGTTTTTTCAACCGCCATTAAGTTTTTCAATCCCATGGCTAATGTATCATTTCCATCCATTAATGTATAGGCAATGATATATTCATTCCAAAATGATAAGAAGTTAAATAAAATAACTGTAATGATACTTGGTTTTGCCATTGGAATCATAATTTTAACCATTGTTTTAAAGTATCCACATCCATCTATGTAAGCTGCTTCCTCAAATCCCTTTGGCAATGTCTGGAAATATCCACTTAACAGATATACTGTAAATGGCAATGCACTAGATGCATAAACTAACGCTAACACAAAACGATTGTTTAAAAGGAATTCCATTCCTAATGCTTTATCAACTTCACTTAACATTAAGAAGATTGGAATTACGATATAACTGATATTTACAAATAAGCCAGCCATAAATCCCATATTCAAAATTTTCTTTCCTCTGAAGTTAAATCTTGAAAGTGCGTAAGATGCAGGTAATGCTAATACAAGAAGTAAAATCAATGCTAACGCTGTAACAATTACAGAGTTCAAGAAAAATGTTCCCATATTTGCATCTCTAAATGCAACAACAAAGTTCTTAAAGAAAAATTCTTTTGGCAATGCCCACGGACTAACATTTGCTCCGATAAATTCTGAGTTCTGTTTCAAACTCGCCATAAACACCCATGCAACCGGTATAATAATTGAAATTGCTAACGCAAAGAGAGCCACATAGATAAATAATTTATAGATAAAACTGGTTGGTTTTCTATTCTTCTTTCCCATTTTTGCTCTCCCTTCCTAAAATTCGTATACTTCACGGTCAGTAATCTTATTCACAATTCCCGCTAAAATGAAGGAGAACAAGAAAATAACTACACCTATCGCCATACCATAACCGTATGCACCGTTACCATATGCTTGTTTATACATATAATTTAATCCTACTTCTGTGTTTCCATTTGGTCCACCATTTGTCATAATCTGAACAAACAAGAAACTCAAGTTAATTGTACTAATAATATAGAATGTTAATGTTGTACGGATATTACTCCAAATCAATGGAAATGTAATTTTAAAGAACATCTGTAATTCCGTAGCCCCATCAAGTGATGCTGCTTCATAATAATCAGGTGGAATCGCAGCCATACTTGCCATATACATAACCATATAATATCCGATTGCCTGCCATACAAGTGCAAAAATCACAGAATAAATAACAATATTTGGCTCTGCCATCCATTTATGTGTTAATCCATCTAAATGAACCGCTTCTAAAAATGTATTTAACAAACCTGTGCTCGGATTATAAATAGCCCCAAAAATACCTGCAATAACAACGATTGACAAAATATTTGGAATATAGAAAATAATACGGAAGAAATTCTTTCCTTTAAATGTTCCTCTATTTAACAATGCTGCAAATAAAACAGCAAGTACAATTGTACAAAGCATTACAAGTACGATAACTAAAATCGTATTTTGCATAGCTTGTAAAAAGCTTTTGTCTCCCATTAATGTTTTAAAGTTCTCAAATCCGATAAATTCTTTCCTATTCGTAATACCACCCATACGGTACATAGACATACGAAATACATCAATTGTCGGAATAAAGATAAAAAGAACTAATAAAATCGTAGCTGGAGCCAAACAAGCAAAGATAAATCGTCTTTCTGAGCGTTTTCTATTCATAGGTCTTATCCTTCTCCTTTAAAAAACGGTGAGTCATAACAACTCACCGTTTGTAATAACTAATTATAACTATCTCGATTAATTATTCTACGTTTTCTGCTAATTTTTTCCATGTATCAACTAATAATTTGTTGTAATCTGCTGCTTTCATTTCTCCTGAATTTAAAGCATCGATTTTTCCATATACTGTAGCTTTCATGTCAAAACCTTCGATTGGTTTTGTTGTTGCCCATGCACCAGATACTGTTTCATATCCTTCAGAGTTTGCTAATGTATAAGTATCTTTGATTGTTCCTTCAGGTAATTTATCAGATGCTCCAACAACTGGTGCTACGATTGGTGCTGCTGATTTTTCTCCCGTTTCTTTATTTGTTGTTTCATTTGCAATCATTAAATCAACAACTTTATCTGAATACATAAATTTAACAAATTTTTTCGCTAAGTCCATGTTTTCTGCTTCAGCTGGTACCCACATTTGTTCTGTGAATGTGTAAATGAAATGTTTTTCATCATTTGCACTAAATTTAGGTGGTGCCATCATGCTCCAGTTGAATTCTTTAGGAGTAGAGTTAGCCATTTCACCGATTACCCAGTTACCATTTGGCATAAATAATGCTTTTCCGTCGATTACATTCTGTTGGTTAATTTTGAAACCACCATCTGCATTTGCATTTGCAACTGTATCTGCCTGAAGATATTTTGGCTGAGCAAGTTTTGCAACTGTATCAGTTACTTTTTTACCTGCTTCTGATGTCCATGTATCTTTGTCATAGTTTACAGCTTTGTTGTAGAAATCAATTCCACCAGCCTGCGCTAACATCTGGTACATTGTTGAATCAAAGTATCCTGATTGTGGATATGTAAATAATGAAATTCCATCAGCTTTAGCTTTATCTCCAAGTGCAAAGAACTCATCCCATGTTGTTGGAAGATCATATTTTTTGTTTGGTCCTTCAAATAAATCTTTATTGTACCATAAACCTGTTGGTGTGTACATAATTGGTGCTAAGTAGATTTTACCATCACCGTATGGCTGTGCTGCAGCATTTTCTGTAATACCAGAAACTAATTTTCCTTTTAATTCATCATCAAATACATCAGAAATATCAGCAATTGCTTTTTCTTTTAACATTGTTTCTGTGAAACCACTTGCCTGTCCCAAATTGTAATACACAACATCAGGTACTTTACCATTCTTGATGTTTTTTGTTAAGTCTTTGTCCAATTCAGAAGAAAGGTGTAATTCTACATCAACATCTTTGTTCTCTTCCTCGAAGGCCTTTTCGATATTTTTCCAAATCTGTGCTCCGTTACCACCTTCGAATGCTGCTACTTTAAGAACTTTTTTCCCATCCTTATTAGCATCTTTGTCATCTTTGCTACCACATCCTACTGCCAATGTAGCAATCATAGCAACTGAAAGTAAAAGTGCTGTCACTTTTTTCATTTTCATAATTAACTTCCTCCTTTTGTTAATTCTGTTCATTTTCTAATCATTATATTACACCACTTCCGTCACTTTTTCTATAGCAATCTTGTCTTTCTTTTTATATATCTTGCTATCAGGTATATATAGCACTAAATTTATAAAAAATCAAAAGAGATTTCACACCTATTTTCTTTTAATGCTTGTTTTATTTTTCAATATAAAAATACTTCCTGTCTAAAAGCAAGTTTATAAAGTATCTTGCCTTTTATTTTCTATCGTTTTATTATATTTTATATAAAATCTTATAATACAATTCTGAAAGGGGTATATCATGAACCAACCTAACATTTTACTTTTGATGTGTGACCAATTCCGTGGAGATTGTTTATCTTATGCAGGGCACCCAGATGTAAAAACGCCTTATTTAGATACACTTGCCTCGGAAGGAGCATTTTTTGACCATGCATACTCTTCTTGTCCAAGTTGTATTCCTGCACGCGTTGCCTTATTTACTGGAAAGAGCCAAGAACATCATGGACGTGTTGGATACGAGGATGGAATCGATTGGAATTATGACCATATGCTTGCTGAAGAAATGAGTGCAAATGGATACCAGACACAATGTATCGGAAAAATGCATGTTCATCCAGCAAGAAAACATTGTGGCTTTCAAGGGCTTCGTTTACATGATGGTTATTTAGGATATTATCGGAATAGTTCCATTCCTCATTATGAACATCAAGAAATCACCGATGACTATCTGAGAGATTTGAAAAATATTCTTGGTGCCAAAGCAGACTTTAACGCTAGTGGTCCTGAATGCAACTCATGGATTACACATCCTTGGATTTACGAAGAACGTTTTCATCCAACAAACTGGGTGACAGAGGAAAGTATTCGTTTTCTAGAAACTCGTGACAGAACTCGTCCATTTTTCCTTATGAGCTCCTATGTTCGCCCTCACCAACCATTTGACGCACCTGTTTCTTATTTTGATTTATACAAAGATAAGGACTTACGCAAGCCAGCTTACAGTGATTGGGATGATATTGAAATGACCAAGAAATTCGGTTATCGCAAAGATTCTATTTTTGGTTGTAATGATGAAGAACAAATTCACAATACAATGGCAGGATATTATGCTTGCATTACTCATGTTGACCATCAAATCGGACGCCTTATTTCTTCTCTGATGGAAAGTGGAGAATATGAAAATACCATTATTCTATTTTTAGCAGATCACGGAGAATTACTTTTTGACCATCACTTATACCGAAAAGTATTTGCATATGAAGGAAGTAGTCATATTCCTCTTCTTATTCATGTGGGAAAAAATGTTTGTAATACAATACCTTTCCGAAGTGATACTTTAGTAGAATTGCGAGATATTATGCCAACCATTTTAGATTTTGCAAATATTCCAATTCCTGAAGGTGTAGATGGTTTTTCTCTTGTTCCTGAAATTAAAGGAGAAAATAAAAATGACAGGGAATATTTACACGGTGAACACAGTTTTCATTCTGGGTTATCCAGCCACTTCATTGTAACAAAAACAGATAAATTCATTTGGTATAGTGAGAAAAATATAGAACAATATTTTGATTTAAAAAACGATCCACGTGAGGAACATAATTTAATTGAGGATGAATCTTATCAAGAACGCATCTCTTATCTTCGTAATCTTTTAATACAGAAATTGAAAGATAGAGAAGAAGGATATAGCGATGGAATTTCATTACAGGAAAATTGTACCCCTGTTAATTCCCTTTCCTTCCTATAAATTCCAATGCTTTTAGCGAATATATCCACATAATAAAATGTGGGTATGTTCGCTTCTATTTTTTATATTCTTATTTAACAAATACTTTTTGCAATCTTTATTAACGTTGGATATGCTTCCATTAAAAATTCTCGATGCCCACACCAATCTTCTCTTAAAAAAGCACTATTTTGTCGCTTACATCCACCTCTACATATTTTCCAAAACGAACAAGTTTTACAGACTATAGGAATATGCTTCTCTTCTTTTACAAATTGAAGCATTTGGTCACTTCTCAATATTTCTTCCAAACGATTATTTTTTATATTTCCACATTTATACTGATCTAACACATAAAAATCACATGGATATACACTGCCATCTGCTTCCACTACACATTGTGCAGTACAAAATCCAAGCATTCCGCACTGTTGTGGTGGTCTATCACACAACATTAGTAATAGATTATCAAATAAAGTGATACTCATGTACTCGCCCGCTAAATAATCTTCTAGCCAAAGCCAATATAGTTTTTTATAAAATTCAGCATATTCTTCTGGTCTTAATTGCCATTTTGTTCCCCTATCCAATTCCCCAAGACAAGGTATACATTGCACATAAGAAAACTGCCGACTTTTCAAAAATTTATAATAAGCTTGGGTATGTTTTGCTAACTGAGAAGTAATTACTGATAAAATATTATGTTCTACCTTATATTTTTTTAATAAATCGATTCCTCTTATAATCTTTTCATACATTCCATTTCCACTTTCATCCACACGGAATCTGTTTGTATTAGATTCATATCCGTCTAACGAAACACCTACAAGAAATTTCTCTTGACAAAAAAATCTTGCCCACTCCTCATCAATCAAAGTTCCATTTGTCTGTAGAGCATATTGCACTTTTCTACTTCCCTTTTTCTCTCTTACAAATTCCACGAATTTCTTATAATATTCTATTCCCGCAAGCATCGGTTCTCCACCCTGAAAGGCGAAAACTAGTGTTGCATTTTCTTCTGTTTCTTCTACTGCTCGCAAAATAAGCATTTCCATAACTTTCATATTCATTTTTCCATAACTTTTCTTTTCCCGCATTTTACTCACATCTTCATAAAAACAATATGGGCAATGTAAATTACATAAGGATGATACTGGTTTAATCAAGAATGATATATACTTCATTTTTCCACCTACTTTCCTATATTTTATTCGGAATTTCTTTTCGACATAATTTCATAAATTCTTTTGCCATAGGCGTAAAATATTTATTCTTATGATAAATAATAGAAAATGCTCTTGAAATGGAAAAATCCGAAACTTCTATAAGGGATACTACTTTTTGTTTTAAATCGTCTTTCACAAGTAAATAAGGAAGAATAGAAATTCCTAAATTCTGTGTTACTGCACGGGTAATAGCCTGTGTACTCACACTTTCCCACATTACCTTGTAATTCATCTGATAATATCCCAGACTTTCATCAATTACATCTCTAACAGCACTCCCCTTCTCTCTTAAAATCATTGGATATTTTTCCAGTTCCTTGAGAGTCACGCACTGCTTTTGCGCCAATTCACTTTTTGGTGAACAGATAAAACAAAGAGGATCATCCATTAATCGTTCGCTTTTTAACTGTTCATAATTGTTTTTCCCTTCTACCAATGCCAAATCAATCTGGTTATCTAAAAGTTTTCTCTCAATTGTACCCGTATTATGAATAAATACATTTACTTCTATTTCCGGATACTTCTTCTGAAACTCACATACAAGCTTAGGTAAAATAAAATTCCCGATTGTAATACTTGATCCTATTCTCACCCCACCCTTATTGCTCCATGTTTTTACTCTTTCTTCCATTTCATCAAACAACGAAACAATATGAAGTGCATACTCATATAACCACTCTCCCTGCTCTGTAATATAAATTCGTTTTCCTATACGATCAAAAAGCCTTATTTCATAATGGTTTTCCAATTCTTTAATTGCAAGACTTACTGCTGGCTGCGTCATATGTAAAACACCTGCTGCCTTTGTAATACTTTCTTTTTGATAAACTGTAATAAAAATCCTTAAATGTCGAATTGTCATAATTTCTCCTTATATCATTTTACTTATCATTTATATATAATAATATTATTTGAATTATGTTTTTTAACCGATTATACTATGTGAATAAGGAGGTTGTAAATATATGAAATATAAATTAACAAAAAAACAAATTTTAAAGAAACTATTTTTTTCGACTTTATATTTAAGTACATTTACTTTTGGAGGAGGATATGTCATCGTTTCTCTAATGAAAAATAAATTTGTAGATGAGCTTCACTGGATTGATGAAACAGAAATGATGGATTTAATTTCTATTGCTCAATCTTCACCTGGAGCAGTCGCTGTCAACGGTGCTATTGTTGTCGGTTATAAACTTTGTGGTCTTACAGGCGTAGGACTTGCCATATTGGGAGCAATTATTCCACCTTTTATTATTATCTCAATTATTTCTGGATTTTATACATTATTTCAAAGCAATGCTATTGTACAATCCCTTCTTACAGGTATGCGTTCTGGCGTTGGTGCAGTAATTGTTTCAGTTGTATGGGACATGGGATACGGCATTGTAAAAGGAAAGCAATTTCTTCCTATCTTCATTATGATAAGTGCATTTATTGCCAACTACTATTTTAAAATCAATATTATTTTTATCATTTTTATCTGCATTCTGTTTTCCATATGTAAAACAATATTTAATACAAGAAAGGAGAAACAATGATGATTTATCTTCAACTTTTTTTCAGTTATTTACAAATCGGAGCTTTCAGCTTTGGTGGTGGATATGCCGCTATGTCATTAATTCAATCGCAAGTTGTTGAGAAGTATCATTGGTTGACGATAAGCCAATTTTCTGACCTTGTTACTATTGCAGAAATGACTCCAGGACCAATTGCCATCAATTCTGCAACTTTTGTAGGAACCCAAGTAGGTGGAGTTTTTGGTGCTTTATGTGCAACTCTAGGCTGCATTTTACCTTCCTGCATTATTGTAACTTTCTTAGCAAAATTATATATAAAATACTGTAACGTAACTGTAATGCAAAATATTTTAAGTACCCTTCGCCCTGTTGTTGTTTCTATGATTGCAATAGCAGGACTTGCTATTTTACTTTCTGTTTTCTTTCCAAATAAAACGGATTTCAGCATTCGTGGAACATTGATTTTCCTTATAGCACTTATTCTTCTAAGAAAAACAAAATTACAGCCAGTTTCGATTATGATAGGATGCGGTATTTTTGAATTAGTGTATCAATTCCTTTGTTGAATTTTTTTTAGAAACCCGATATAATTATGTATCAAAGGAGGGTACTACATGAGCAATCAAAACTATCGTCTTGAAGAAAAAGCCTTAGAAAAAATTGACGCTCGACTACTATACATCACAGAAGCACGTTATGGAAGTGATTGGCATAGCATTGTGCACACCCACCATTTCACAGAATTATTTTTTGTAACGCATGGTTCTGGAAACTTTATCGTCGAAAATCAAAGTTTCCCAGTAAAAGAAAACGATTTAGTTATTGTTAACCCCAATGTTTCACATACTGAATCGGGTAAAAACGGCACACCTTTAGAATATATTGTACTTGGGATAAACGGTCTTCAATTCAAAACCGAAGATAAATTTGATTACAGTATTCACAATTTTCTACATAATAGAGAAGAAGTCTACTTTTATTTAAAAGCCTTATTACACGAGGTACAAAGAAAAGAAGAAAATTTTGAATCTGTTTGTCAAAATCTTTTAGAAATTTTAATTTGGACAATTATGCGTAAAACGCAAACAACACTTTCCGTTTCACCCACAAAAAAAATCACAAAAGAATGTCGATTTATTGAACAATATTTAGATGAACATTTTATGGATGACATTACTCTACAGACACTAAGCGATTTAACTTATCTAAATAAATATTATCTTGTACATGCTTTTAAGCATTATAAAGGAATCTCTCCTATCAATTATCTTATTGAAAAAAGGATTTCTGAAGCAAAGCATTTACTAGATACAACAAATTATCCTATTGCAAAAGTTGCTTCTGTAGTCGGTTTCTCATCTCAATCTTATTTTTCTCAAGTGTTTCGTAAAGAAACCGGTTTGTCTCCTAATGAATACCGCAAATCTATGAACACTTAGTATTTTATCTACACTAAAACGGAGGGTATACAAATGAGTTATAAAAGCGTTAGTCTCAAAGATACCATTTCAATTGAAAATATATTTACTATACATTATTTCGAATATATGAGTGACTTCTCTTTTGCTGGAGAATCACATGATTTCTGGGAATTTGTATTCGTAGATAAAGGGGAAATTGATATTTACATGGATAATATTCACACCCGCTTAAAGAAAAGAGAAATTGCTTTTCATAAACCAAATGAATTCCATCGTTTGCAAGCAACTGGAAGTTCTGCACCTAATCTTGTTGTTATCTCTTTTTCTTGTGATAGCCCCGCTATGAATTTTTTTAAAGAACGAATTTTAACTGTAGACGATATTGGAAAATCACTTTTAGGTGATATCATTAAAGAAGCTAAACAGTTATTTAATTGTAGATTAGATGATCCTTATCTAACAGAAATGAACAAAAGAGAAGAACAACCAATCGGTTCCGAACAGTTGATTCGAATACAGTTGGAACATTTTCTTCTTCATTTACTTAGATGTTCACAACATTCCAGTACACCTTCATTTCCTAAAACAATGGCATCAAAAGGTAGCTCAGAAATTTTTAATCGAGTTTTAGAATATATGGAAAATCATTTGAATTCCCGACTAACAATCGACCAATTATGTAAAGAAAATATGGTGGGGCGTTCTCAATTACAGAAAATTTTCCAGCAAAAAACGGGACTTGGCGTAATCGAATACTTCTCTCATATGAAAATAGATGCTGCCAAACAAATGATGCGTACTGATTTTATGAACTTCACACAGATTTCTGAATCTTTGGGGTATTCATCCATTCATTATTTTTCAAGACAATTTAAAAAAATCACTGGAATGACCCCTTCAGAATATGTTTCTTCAGTTAAAGCACTGGCAGAAAATTAAATACATAAAAAAGCATTATCGTGCAATAGAAATTGCACGATAATGCTTTTTTTATCTTATTTAAATTTCATACCAAATGATTTCATTTGCACCTAAATCTAAATCGAAACTTGTTCCGTCTCCTTTATAAACAGTTGTGCTTTGTGGTTCATATGTGTTATTTACTACACAATATTTACCATTTTTTACATATGCATGTACTTCTACATTGAAATTTGAGCTGAACCATTTATGTAAGTTGTCTTCATCGTGTGAGGACCAAATGATTGAACGATATAAAAGTCGGCTGTTTTCAAAACTATATGGAAGTCCACTAATATATACACAACGTCCTTTTCCAAATTCATTTACAGCTAACTGTACTTCTTTGTCAATCTGTCTTAAAATAGTTGTTCCATCTAATGCAAAGATATTCTTTTCTCCTTCACCAAAGTCGATATCTTTTGTACAATCTTCTTTAATAAAGTGATCATGTTCATCCCAGTTATATTTATCTGTGTTTAAGTTAAATCCGTTCTCTTTTTCTACTCCAAGTGCATTTGCAAGTTGGAAGAAACGACCTTCCCACTGATATGCTGTTGGTTCACCTACACCGATAAATCCACCACCATTATAAATAAATTTCTTAATAGCTGTTACAACTGTTTCATCAATCCAGTTTGCTCCACCACTGTGTGCAGTATAAGCATCACCTACATTGATTACTACATCAATATCATCTAAAATTGTAGGATTTTCTTTAATATCATCAAAACTAATAAATTTCACATCAAATGGAGCACCTGAAAGTGTTTCAATAATTCCTGCATAAGAATAGTTCTGTTTTTGATATAAAGCATGATGAACCATGTGATTTCCCCATGCTCTCATTTTTCCCCAACTGTTTAATACAGCAACTGTTTTCACACAGTAAGGTGTTGTTCCTTTGATATTTTCGTATAATGTACGGAATTCATCACATACACTTTCTACATAGTCAATAAATTCTGGGAACTGAAGTGCAAGTTTCAAATATCCACCATATCCGATTCTATCGATTGGTTTTCTTAAAATAGCACGACGTGCTGTTACCCAGTTTACTTTTGCTTCTTTTACTGGATCTCCACCTTCATGGAATGTATCTGGGAAGAAGTATGGAAGGAAACGCCCTTCTGTATATTTTACATTTGGAATATCACTAATTAGACGTAATGTAGATCCATTACCAACACTTCCTACTACTGCATCTAATCCAATTGACTTAAATTCGTCCATAAATGGTTCCATACCAATCCAATGATCTCCTAAGAACATCATTGCTTCTTTTCCAAGTTCATGTGTAAGATCTACCATTTCTTTTGCTAATTTAGCAACTTCTCTTCTTTGGAATGCTTGGAAATCACGGAATTCTTTAGAAGGAATACGGTATTGGTTATTCATATATCCCTGATCAATAATAAATTCTGGTCTGAATTTATAACCAACTTCTTTTTCAAATTGTTCTAAAATGTATGGACTTACTGATGCGGAATATCCATACCAGTCTACATATTTTTCTCTAGCCATTTCATCAAAAATCAATGTAAATTGGTGGAAAAATGTTGTGTATCGAATAACATCAATATGTGGATTTTCTTCAATATATTTACGAAGACGTTTCATTGTAAATTCTTTTGTTTTTGGCTGACGAACATCAAATGTAATCTGTTTTTCTACATCTTGCCAATCATTAACAACTGCATTGTACATATGTACTGGATCCCACATAATATATGCAAGAAAACTTACTGTATAATCATGGAATAATTTTGCTCCGTGAATAGTTACATCTCCTGTTTCTTCACTGTAATCCCATTCTGTTACAGGAACAACTTCTCCTGTTGTACGGTCAATTACTTCCCACCATCTTGTAATATCATCGTGAGAATTTACCTTTAACATATCTGGATATAAATGATCCATTAAATGAATAGATAACTCTGTATCTACTGCTGTGTGGAAAGATGTCATAATATACATCTGCTGAATTTCATCTGGATTGGCCTTTGCCCATGCATTATCTTTTCTTGTTGTATAATATGTCGAATATACTTTCGCATCTACATCTCTTAATTCTTCTGGATAATCTGTACCGTCACAATCACGAATGGCATCTGCTCCCCATCTTTTCACTAATTCTAGTGTTTCAGGTACTACGTCAACGTCTGTAGGTATAGTTACTCTTCCAGTCATTTTTTCTTTGCTCATAACTTTCTCCTCTCTAGTCTTTGCTTATTCAAGTATATAAAAATCTTTTCTCTTCGTCTATGCGATTTTTGTTCATAATTTTATATATATTGCTTTTTTAAAGATTTTATATTATATAATGTAGCGCCAATTCAAATGTATTCTTAACTCCCTCTTTATGAGTTCTTTCATATCCGTGAGAAGCGTATACTCCTGAACCAATTAATGCATGACGTACATCTCGCCCTGCTGTTATAGCTGCTGCCGTATCTGAACCATAGAAAGGATAAATATCTATTGCATAGTCTAAACTATTTTTCTTTGCAACATCAATTAATTCATTTACCATTTCAAAATGATAAGCTCCTCTTCCATCTTTTGCGCAAATAGACACTTGTCTTTCTGTACAAGTTAAATTTTCACCTACACACCCCATATCGATAGCCAAAATATCCTCTATTTCATCTGTAATTCCACATGCAGCTCCATGTCCAACTTCTTCATGCACAGTAAAGAAAATCTGTACATTTCTCTTTAAACATCCTTTATGTTCGCTTACATACTTTGCAATAGCAAGCAAAATACCTGAAGATGCTTTGTCATCTAAGAAACGACTCTTAATATAACCACTATCTGTTATACGAAATCTAGGCTCAACCATAATAAAATCCCCTGGGCTGATTCCTAATTTTTCTACATCTTCTTTATTGCTTACATCTTCATCTAACACAACTTCTAGATTCGTAAACTTTCTCTCTTCGTTAATATCTGGATTTACATGAACAGACGCATTTGCCAACTGTATTGTCCCTTCATACATTTTCTTATCTCTTGTCAAAATACGTACATTTTCCGTCTCAATATTGTTCTGGTTTAATGTTCCATTTGAAATAGCAAGTCTTCCATCACCTTTAATATAATGCACAAATGCCCCCAATGTATCAACATGTGCCATCATCATTAGAGGATTTCCTTCTCCACCTAAATTTGCAATAACTCCACCTTTTCTAAGTGTACGTACCTCAAATCCCATTCGTTCAAGTTCTTCCTGTAAATAGATTATCACATTATAGTGATAACCTGTTGGACTATCAATGGAAATCAAGTTTTCAATTTGTTTTACTGCATAATCATGATACATTGCATTATTGTCTATCATTATAATTACCTCCTACTGTCTTACAGAATATTTCTACCAATCATTGTACCATATTCAAAGATTTTTTTGTTAATTTTAAACTATTTCTATAAGAAAAAAGACTTTCCATGAACATTTCATGAAAAGCCCTTTAATCTCTAGGATTTCTTACCAACATGATATTCTTTTTTCATTGCTCGCATTGTACTTCTAGCAATCACATCTACAATATTAAATCCAAATGCAATAGCAAGACACGTTGCAAATAAAACAATAGCTTCACCTATCGCCATACCCATATCACGACTTACACATCCATACATCATATAATACAAATTTGGTCCTGGAATCAACGGAAACACAGAAGCAGTTAAAAATATTGTTGATGGAGCTTTATTCTTCCTTGACATCACAAAAGCATATCCTGCCACAAATATAGCAGCTGCTAATGTTGCAAAAAAGTTACTTGGTTTTAATTCATATGCAAGCAAATAAATTCCCCATGCGATAAATGCACCTACACCAGAGTAAAGAACCTGTTTCCCTCTAATTTTAAACCAAAACGCAAATCCTACACAAGCAATCGTACATGAAATCAACTGAATTGGAATATTATAATTTAAAATAAATCCTTCTGCTGAAACACCGTCTAATAACAACATTGCAAATGCCGTTCCGAAAGCAATTCCTGCTGCTCCAAGCATTGAATTCATAATGTTAATCGCACCTGAAATATAATCTTTCTGCAACACCTCTCGAATTCCATTCGTCGTACTTAACCCACTAATCAAAAGCATAACAATTCCAATCATAATTCGTTCCGGATGACTTCCAAGGCCGACACGAACACAAAGAAGAATAATCACTTCTGAAAGAAACGATAAAATCACATTGTAAATCAAAAGATTTTCCTCTCTTCTACTCAGCCAACCGCCTACAACTACAATCATAAGAGAAACAATTACTGCTACAATAGAATCAAAAAAATTACTTCCAAAAAATACTGCAAATCCCGTACCACCCATAACAGCTGCAAAATACTTAATAGCTGGATGCTGTGCTGGTCTATTCACTACCTCTAAATATTTTTTTTGTAATTCTTTTTCATCAGGTGTATGCTTACAAACATAACGTGATAAATTATTCAAGTAATCTAATTGATCAAAATCAATATCTGCATTTTCAATATGACGAATTTGTGTAATGATTTCCCCGTCCGGCGTTTCTACTGTCATTTGTATATTACTTGGAATGACAAATACATCATATCTCACAAACCCATAGCTTTTACACATACGATATAAACTATCTTCCAATCGGAAATTCTCCGCTCCGTTAATAAGCATAGCCTCTCCAATATCTAAAATACCTTGTACGATCTTCTTATAATCCATAATCTCCCTACCTCTAAATAAATATACTGTATGTAATCATATCTGTAGTTTTTATAAAAGTCAACTATAAGTATAATAAAAACAATAAAAAATATCGAGAACTCTCCTATGAAAAATTCTCGATATTTTTACTAAGGCGCCAACCAGATTTGAACTGGTGATAGAGGTGTTGCAGACCTTTGCCTTACCACTTGGCTATGGCGCCACTATATACCTATACTATGCTATAATATATACTTTTATCGCCAAAATTATACCAAATTATTTTTTCTCCGTCAATTGAAATATTTACAAAAAAAGAGTTACAGTATATACCATAACTCTTTTATCCTTTATTCTCCAAGTCTTATAATAATACCTGTAATCAATGCTTTGAACTGTTTTGCTACTCTATCTGCAGTTTCTTGCACTTCTTTATGATTTAATTCCTCTTTTGACATTCCTGCCGCAAGATTTGTGATACATGAAATTCCACATATTTCCATTCCCATATGTCTTGCTGCCATTGCTTCGCAGGCTGTACTCATACCTACTGCGTCAGCACCCCAACTTCTTACCATACGGATTTCTGATGGTGTTTCATAACTCGGACCTGTGAATTGCGCATACACACCTTCTTTTAAATCAATTCCCAACTCTTTCGCCGTTGTTCTAATAATTTCCTGCATTCTTTTACTATAAACTTCACTCATATCCGGAAATCTTACACCTAATTCATCCAAATTAGCGCCAATCAACGCACTTGGGACTCCTGTTGTAATGTGATCTGTCAACATCATAAAATCTCCTGGTTTAAAATCAAAATTCACACCACCTGCTGCATTTGTCAAAACTATTTTCTTTGCTCCTAAAAGTCCCATAAGTCTTGTTGGGAGGACAACATCAGACATTGGATAACCTTCATAGAAATGTACTCTTCCCTGCATAATTACAACCGGAGTTTTGTCGACATACCCAAAAACAAAACGTCCCTTATGGCCTGCTACTGTAGAAGTCGGAAACCCTTCAATCTCTGTATAATCTACTGTCTGTACAATTTCTATTTCATCTGCATAGTCACCAAGCCCTGATCCTAAAATCAATGCCACTTCTGGAGAAAAATCCACCTTTTCTTTTACACTCTTTACACAAGTCATTAATTTTTCATATACTAAATTCATTCTAAACTCCTTTCCCCTATTCAATATCAATAAGCGCCATTATCATGTCTTTTAATTTTCTATATTGTTCATAAGAAACTGTTATTTTATTTCCTTCCTTGCTAATTAGTCCCTCTTCAGAAAATTTTTTTACTGCACGATTAATTGTTTTTACACAAAGGCCTGTTGTATCAGAAAGTCCTTGACGTCCGCCCTGTACTCGCAAAAGTCCATTTCTTGCATACAACTCATATCGTTCCGTCAACAACATTGCCAATCTATCTGAGCCTTGTAAAAATAAATACGCTCTGCTTTTGCGCCCATCTTCAAGCAATGATTTCCCTGTTAATTTTGCTTCCAATTTCAGCACTCGCAAATCCGACAAAAGCCATTTTTCATACTGTGCTTTTGGAATTTTTACTATCGTACACGATGTTGCTGTTTCCAATGTTGTCATGTATGTGTCCAAATCCATAATGATTTCCATTCCACCTAATGCGTGTACACAATCAAAACTCATAAAATCATAAGTAATCCCATAAATACGGTAATCTGTTGCCTTAATCGTTCCTTTTCCTACAAAATATATTGTATCGATAGGAGTATTTTCTCGCACAAAAACTTCGCCCTTGTCCATTTCCTCAATTTGAAAAGAATCCATAATCCATGCCGGAGCACTTTTAAAATATTCCTCAAATTGCTTTTGTGTTTCTCTTTTACACTTTTCCAGAAATGGCAATACATTATACAAATATTTGTACTGCATTCTATACCTCTTTCAACTTTCTCCAAAGTTCCGCTTTAACAGAATCTTTTGCAAACGCTACATCAATAGCATTCTCTGTCATTGTAATTAGTTCTTCCTCCGCAACACCATACTGCTTTTGAACAAATTCCATTTCCTTTTGAAGAGTAGAATGACTTACTGTTCTATTATCTGTATTAATCGTTACACGTAAGCCTGCATTTAAAAATTCACGAATTGGATATTCCGATGGACTCTTCACTGCCTTTGTCTGCAAATTACTAATCGGACACATCTCTATTCCAATGCCTTTTTCTCTACACAAAGCAATCGCCTTTTTATTTCCACGAAGTGCAATTCCATGCCCTATTCTTGCCGCACCACATTCTACGGATTGTATAACATTTTCTACACTCCCGCATTCTCCTGCATGGATTGTAAAAGGAAGACCTAACTTCTTTGCCGCAGTAAATAATCCTGTGAATTTTTCCATAGGAAAAGCAGCCTCATTTCCCGCCAGATCTACAGCACAAAGCCCTTCTCCCAAAAATTCTCTCGCTATTTTCATCATTGCTAGGCTTTCTGCTTCAGAATGGTGACGCATAGCACAAGCAATTACATTGTAAAAAATATTACATTCCTTTTTAGCCTCTTCTAATCCTTCTATTACAGACTGAATTACTCTCCTGCAATCCAAATGTTCATTTACTGACAACAATGGTGCAAATCTTACTTCAACATACTCTACATTGTCTTTTTGTAACTCCAACAAAAATGCTTTTGACGCTTTTCTTAATCCCACTTCTGTCTGCAAACATTGTAGTGGTAAATCAAACTTTTCTAAATACTCTGCTAGGTTTCTACAATCCTCACTTACTTGCATTTCCTCTTGTTTTACTTCCCTTCCAAGCAGTTCGCTTACAATTTGTACTGGAAGCGAACCATCTAAATGACAATGTAATTCTATTCTAGGCATATGCATATCGACACCTCCTCATTGTATGATTTACTCTTTAAAGACAGCATAAGCATCTTACACCAATGTGCCAGATGCTTATACTTGCTTTTATTTTACATTTTCAAATTATTTAATTGATTCAACTTTTACAACTGATGTTTGTAAATCTTTAGCATCTTTTGCTGCTGTGTCATTTGCAATTTTAATTGAACCTGATTTTAATTCAGCATATACTTTATCGTATTCTGCCTTTGTGAATTTTTCAAGTTTAGATGTTTCCATTGGCAACTGTACACCATCATCTGCTGCACTTAATGTAATTGATTTTCCACCTTCAAATGATTTGTCATAGTATGAAGCAACTGCATTATAAACTGAATCACTTAATTTTTTCATAGCAGATGTAATAACTGTATTAGATTCTACAGACTGATCTACGTCTACACCGATAACTTTCTTTCCTGCACCTTCTGCTGCTTTCATAACAGAGTTACCAACTCCACCACCACAAGCAAAGATACATTCTGTCCCTTCACTATACCAAGCTGCTGCTTTTGCTTGATTTTCTGGAGAAGCATCGAAGTTTCCTACATATGTGTATTTAATGTCAATCGCATCTTTTGCTAAACCAAGTTCTTTTGCTGCTGCATCAGCTCCTTGAACAAATCCATATCCATAACGGATAACTGCAGGTACAGCGATTCCACCCATAAATCCAAGTTGTTTATATCCTTCTTTAACTGCTGCATAACCTGCTAAGTATCCAGCCTGTTCTTCAGCGTAGAAAATAGAAAGAACATTTTTTTCAATATGTGGTTTCTTGTCTTTTCCAATTGGTGCTGCATCAATGATAATAAATGTTGTATCAGGATATTTAGTCTGTGCTTCGAAAATTGGTTTTTCAAATAAGAATCCAGGTGTTACAACAACTTTAGCTCCACCTTTAACAGCAAGATCAATTGCTGTCAAACAAGCTTTATCTGATTTTTCAGAAGGTTTATAGTATTTGCAAGTGATATTTTTTTCATCTGCATATTTTTTTAATCCTTCCCATGATCCTTGGTTGAATGATTTATCGTCAATTGTTCCTACATCAGTAATTAACGCTAACTCATATCCACCCTTATCACCTTTCTTGTCATCTGATTCTCCTGGTTTCTTTGCGCAACCTGCCATACCAAGCACCATTACACCTGCTAGAATTAAACTAAGCATTCTCTTTTTCATTTTTTTCTTCCTCCTTTTTGTTCTTAATAATCTTTTCCTTCTCTCCCTTGAATAAGGGAAATTGCTGAACTTGTGCCTATCCTTTCGCATCCTGCTTCCAAAAAGGCCTCCATATCTTCCACACTTTTTACTCCGCCTGCGGCTTTCATTTTTACATGTGGTCCAATATATTCCTTAAACAAAAGAATATCTTCCATTGTTGCACCCGCAGTCCCAAATCCTGTAGAAGTCTTGATATAATCTGCTCCTGCCTCTGTTACTGCTTTACACATCGCAATCTTTTCTTCTTTTGTTAAGTAGCATGTTTCAATAATAACTTTAAGAATTTTATCACCAACAGCCTGTTTTAAACTGCGTATTTCTTCTGTTACTTTATCAAAATCACCATTTTTTACATCTGTAATATTAATTACCATATCCACTTCTTCAACACCATCTTCTATTGCCTGTTCTACTTCAGCAAGTTTTGCTTTTGTAGTACTATATCCAAGTGGAAAACCTACAACAGTACAAATATTAATTTTATCCCCATAAGTATCATGAATTCTTTTTATATAGTTTGGTGGAACACATACAGATGCTGTCTGATACTCAATTGCTTCATCACATAACTTCTGGATATCTTCCCATGTTGTAAATGCCTTTAAGACCGTATGATCCACATGACTTAAAATTTCACTTGTTTTCATTTCACCATCTCCTAATATTTTTCTACTCCATCTGGAGTTACTCTTGCATAAATTAACGGTTCCTCTTTTGGTGGTTGTTCCATAATAACTATAGACTTTTTATACTGTTCCTTTGCATTTTCAAAAAGGAATTCATTAGCTGCATATAAAACTGCCAAAACATCTCCTTCTTTTACAGTATCCCCCGTCTTTTTCTTCAAGATAATTCCAGCAGTATAATCAATTACGCTATCTTTTGTTTCTCTTCCTGCTCCAAGCATAGAAGAAGCAATGCCACAACCTTCCGCATTCATATGTGTAATATACCCATCTTTTTCTGCTAAAACTTCCTGTTGATAAGGAGCTTTTGCAAATTTATTCGTGTCACGAATCACATCTGCATTCCCTCCTTGTGCTTCTACCATGGCAATCAATCTTTCTAATGCTTTTCCGCTATTTATCGCATCTTCTGCCATTTGTCGACATTCTTCAATGCTTCCTTTTTCAGCTAGATATAACATATTACTTGCTAATTGCAAGCACACTTCTGTCAAATCTTTTGGTCCACGCCCTTGTAATGTTTCTACGGCCTCAATAACTTCAAGGCTGTTTCCAATATTATGTCCTAAAGGAATATCCATATTTGTAATTAGCGCTATCATTTTCTTTCCGGCATTCTCACCAATGGAAACCATTTCTTTTGCTAATGCAACAGAATCCTCCACTGTCTTCATAAATGCACCACTTCCAGTTTTTACATCTAGTAAAATACCATCATTTCCTGCTGCTAATTTTTTACTCATGATAGACACTGCTATAAGAGGTATACTATCTACGGTCGCAGTAACATCACGAAGTGCATATAATTTCTTGTCTGCTGGAGCAAGGTTACCAGATTGACCGATTACTGAAAGCCCTGTTTGATTTACTACCTCAAAAAATTCCTCTCTATCAAGTGATGTCTGCATTCCTGGTATGGATTCCATCTTGTCTACCGTTCCACCCGTATGTCCCAATCCTCTACCAGACATTTTAGCCACTTTTACTCCACAAGAAGCAACAATTGGAGCAATAATAAGCGTCGTTTTATCTCCTACGCCTCCCGTAGAATGTTTGTCCACTTTCATTCCTTCAATACCCGATAAGTCGACCATATCGCCCGAATGTGCAACTGCAAGTGTCATTGCAAGTGTTTCTTCTTCAGTCATTCCTTGAAAATAAACTGCCATAAGAAACGCTGACATCTGATAATCTGGAATTTTGCCATCTACATATTCTGTAATCATGTACTGGATCTCTTCTTTTGTTAAAGCTTCTCCATTTCTTTTCTTCATGATTAAATCATACATTCTCATAGCATTTTCCTCCTTTATCTCATTCCTTTATCATAAGGAATACCTTCTGCTCTTGGTGCCTGTGAATTCTTAGAGAAGAATGCAAGCACAACTAATGTTGCAATATATGGTATCATTTTATACACTTCATTTGGAATTGGAAGACTTTTTAACACTGGAATTGCTGAATAAGCACTTGCCAATGTTTTCATTACCCCAAAGAAAAATGCTGCCATAAAAATTTTATTACTTCTCCATTGACCAAAAATCAATACCGCCAATGCCAAAAATCCATATCCTGCAACACTGGCATTAAAGTTTGTTGAAGTAGGAACAACAAATACAAGTCCTCCTATTCCTGCTAAAACACCTGAAATAATTACACCAGAATATCTGATCTTATATACATTCACCCCTACTGAATCTGCTGCCCCTGGATGTTCTCCACAAGCGCGAAGTCGCAAACCAAATCTTGTTCTTTTAATTACAAATGCTGCAATGATAAAAATCAAAATACCAAGATATGTTGTAACATAACAATTTCTAAAGAATAATGGTCCAATAATCGGAATATCACCTAAAACTGGTACCTTATTAATCTGAAATGTGTCTGTAAACTGAATTTGCTGCACGCCTTGAATCATTCTTGCTACAAAAATTGCAAATGCAGGTGCAAACATATTAAGTGCAGTACCACTAATTGTTTGGTCTGCTTTCATATTAATAGAAGCAAATGCATGAAGCAAAGAAAAAATTCCTCCAGTGACTCCTGCAATCACTACTGCGATTAATAATAATCCCTGACCACTCATTGTTCCCTGAGCCATATTGATAAATAGGATACCAAAAAAAGCGCCTATTACCATAATTCCTTCTAACGCAATGTTAATTACACCACTTCGTTCAGAGTACATGCCTCCAATCGCCACAATCAGAAGTGGAATTGCAAAAAACATTGTCTGCTGCATAATAAAATATACAATATCCATCCTCTTATTCCTCCTTCTTCAGATTGTCTTTTTTCTTCTTTTCTTTTCTAAATTGAATCTTACTAATCATTCCTTTGAAAAGTAAAGATAAAGCACCACAGTAAATAATTGCTGCAATAATCATATCAATAACTTCCGGTGCGAAATCAAATAACTGCATATTATATCCACCTACAGTAAGATGTCCAATAAATAGACCCGCAAACAGAATACCAATTGGATTTGACATACCAAGCAAAGCTACAGAAATACCAGAAAATCCTTCTGGGGCAATAATATCCAATACCTGTAAATATTTTCCTGAATTTGCAAGGTATAATAACGCTCCTCCAATACCTGCCAAAGCACCTGAAATCGCCATAGAAAGAACAACGTTTCTTTTTGCATTAATACCTGCATATTTACTTGCATTTGGATTTTTTCCACAAGCCTTTAGTTCATATCCAAAAGTTGTTCGATTCAAAATAACATAAACCAAAACGACAAATACAATAACAATAATAATTCCCACATTGATATCTGTGTTCGGAAAAATCTTATCTAATCCAGCCTTCGGAAGATTCGCTGTATCTGCTACTGCCATAGACTGATTTTTAACATGATCATAAATTAATTTCTGAATTAAAAGGTTTACAAGATACATTCCAATATAATTCATCATAATTGAAGAAATAACTTCGTTTACATTTCTGAACGCTTTTAAAATTCCAGGTAACATTCCCCACAAAGCGCCTGCTAAAGCAGCTCCTAAAATTGCAACAAGGCAATGAAGCCATGCTGGCAAAAATGTACATTTGACTCCAATTAAAACCGCAACAAATGCGCCAATTGTAAATTGTCCTGCTGCTCCGATATTAAATAGTCCTGTTTGAAAAGCAAAACCGACAGACAGACCTGTCATAATAATCGGTGTGGCATAATAAAACATCTGACCGATTCCTTGCATTCCATCTGTAAAACCACCTTGCAAAATCATCATAAATCCGCCAGAAGCCTGACTTGGATTACTAACAAGCAAAATAATAAGTCCAAAGAGTAGCCCACAAATAATTGCAAGAATTGAGGAACTGAAACTAATCATGCCTCCTCTCTGAAAAAGACTTTTTTTCTTATACTCCATGATTCACACTCCTTTTCGCTCCTGCCATGTATAATCCTAATTCTTCTGTTGTAACCTCTTTCGGATTTACATCTGCAACAATTTCTCCTTCGTACATCACTAAAATTCTGTCGCTGACATTCATTACTTCATCCAACTCTAAAGACACAAGTAAAACCGCCTTTCCTGCATCTCTTTGAGCAATTAACTGTTTATGAATATATTCAATTGCTCCGACATCCAATCCTCGTACTGGTTGTACTGCAAGCACAATATCCGGATTTCTGTCCAACTCTCGCGCAATAATTGCTTTCTGTTGATTTCCCCCAGACATACCACGAACAATACTTTCTGCTCCCTGCCCTGAACGAATATCAAACTTTTTAATTAATTCATCTGCATATTTTCGAATAGCATCAAATTTCAGAAAACCATGTTTCTGGAAGCGCTCTGTAAAATATGTTTGTAATACTAAATTTTCTTGCAAATTGTAATCTAAAACTAACCCATCTTTATGTCTATCTTCTGGAATGTGAGCCATACCATCAAGACATTTCTTTCTGATACTTTCATTGGTAATATCTTTCCCCTTTAAAAATATCTGCCCTTCATCTATCGGCATCATTCCTGTGATTCCGTATACCAATTCTGATTGACCATTTCCATCAATACCTGCTATTGTGACAATTTCACCTTTTCTTACTTTAAAAGATACATCTTTCACTGCGTCTTTTCCGTGTTTTCCTTTAATTGTCATATTTTGCACTTCTAGTATTGCATCTCCTGGCTTAGATTCTTTCTTATCAATAATAAAATTGACTTTTCTTCCTACCATCATCTCTGACATTTCTTCTTTAGATGTATCTGCAACCTCAATTGTACCAATATATTTACCTTTTCTTAAAACACTACAGCGATTTGCAACTTCCTTGATTTCATTGAGTTTATGTGTAATAAAAATAATAGATTTTCCTTCTTCCACAAGTTGTTTCATAACTTTCATCAACTCATGAATTTCTTGTGGTGTTAATACTGCTGTAGGTTCATCAAAAATCAAAATATCATTATCACAATACAACATTTTTAAAATTTCTACTCTCTGTTGCATCCCTACTGTAATATCTGAAATATATGCATCTGGATCAATTTTAAACTTATAACGTTCACTCAACTCCATAACTTTCTTTCGGGCATTTTCCATCTTCAATACTCCGCCCTTTGTTGTTTCACGTCCAAGTACGATGCTTTCCAAAACAGTAAAATTATGAACTAATTTAAAATGTTGGTGAACCATACCAATTCCCAACGCATTTGCATCATTTGGATTATTGATTTTCACTTCTTTACCATTAATTTTTATTTGTCCCTGTTCTGGCTGATATAATCCAAACAATACACTCATTAACGTAGATTTTCCTGCCCCGTTTTCTCCCAACAAAGCGTGGATTTCGCCCTTCTTTACTTGCAGCGTAATATCATCATTAGCTTTAAATTCCCCAAACTGCTTCGTAATATGGTTCATTTCAATTACATATTCCACGTTTTCTCCTCCTTCTTTTTACTTTATTTCAAATTTGATGGTGAAAAGCCATATGGCATAATCTCTTTTAAGCTCATCACTTTCATATTATCTTTTCCATCTGAAAGAATAATTTGAAACTTCTCCGAATCACAAAACTCCATCATGACCTGCCTACATACTCCACAAGGTGCACACAAATCATCAGCGCTTGTACCTTCCTTGCCTCCAACGATAGCAATTTTTGCAAATTCCATATCGCCTTCTGAAATTGCTTTAAAAAACGCAGTACGCTCAGCGCAATTTGTAGGGGTGTAGGAAGCATTCTCAATATTACAGCCATGATAAACTTTTCCCTCTTTCGTCAACAACGCCGCACCAACTTGAAATTTAGAATATGGCGCATACGATCTGAGTCGCGCTTTCTTTGCTTCTTCTAGTAATTCCCTATTCGTCATATGCACATACACCTCTACTTACATATTTCATCTTTAAAACTTGTTCCATCTGTTGTAATTTCTACTCCAAATATATCAAGAATTGTAGCTGAAATATCCGAAAAAGTTTTACGAGTGCCTAAATTCACACCTTCTTTAATAGACTCTCCGTAAACTAAAAGTGGTACGCACTCTCTTGAGTGATCTGTCCCTTTAAATCCTGGATCACATCCATGATCTGCAGTAATCATCAAAACGTCTTCTGGTTTCATTCTATCCATAAACATTCCAAGTTGTCTATCAAATATTGTTGCTGCTTTAGCATATCCTTCAATATCATTTCTATGACCATATAACATATCAAAATCAACAAGATTTACAAAACACACCCCGTTGAATTCTTGATCTTGTAACGCAATTGTCTTCTCCATACCATCTACATTATTTGTAATTCTTTGTGTATGAGCAATCCCTTTTCCCGCAAAAATATCGTAAATCTTTCCTACACCATACGTATCATATCCTTCACTTTGTAAAATGTCTAGCATTGTTCTCTTCGGTGGAAGTAATGAAAAATCATGCCTATTCGCAGTTCTTCTAAAATTAGGGGCCTTATCTGTAAAAGGTCGTGCAATAACTCTTCCAACACCATGCTCACCTGTAAGAAGTTCTCTTGCTATTTCACAATATTGATATAGTTCTTCCACTGGCACAATATCCTCATGTGCTGCAATTTGAAAAACACTGTCTGCAGATGTATAAACAATCAACTTACCTGTACGAATATGCTCTTCTCCATAATCCCGAATAACATCCGTTCCGGAATACGGAAGATTACAAAGCACTCCTCTTCCTGTCCTCTTAGAAAATTCATCCAACAACTCTTTCGGAAATCCATTCGGATAAGTAGGAAGTGCTTTAGGAGAGATAATTCCTGCTATTTCCCAATGTCCTATCGTTGTATCTTTCCCTTTTGAAGCCTCTTGAAGTCTACCGTAGGCCCCTATAACCTTTTCTTTCTTCTCTAAGTAATCAATACCATCAATATATGAAAGCCCTAACCGATTCATATTCGGTGTATAGTATTCCGAAGATTGTGTAATTGTGTGTAATGTATTTGCACCTTCATCTCCAAAATTTGTCGCATCAGGTGCATTTCCAATTCCAAAACTATCCAGTACAATTAAAAATACTCTCTGTCTACCCACTATTTTTCTTCCTTTCTATGCTGTTACCGAGTTAATATAATTTAATTATATATGATTATATAAATCTAAAAAAGGACTTATGTCCTTTTTTAGATTTTCTTTTATAAAAACTATACGTATATCCTTTTCCATATTAAAATGTGAGTTTTAAAAAATTTTATACATTACAAATCTCTTTCTAATTTTCCGTATAACAAAAAACATCGCAAATTATATTTGCGATGCTAAAAGGCGCCAACCAGATTTGAACTGGTGATAGAGGTGTTGCAGACCTTTGCCTTACCACTTGGCTATGGCGCCATATTTAATTGTTTAAACCACAAGATGATTCTTGTGGTCTAAATGACTCCTACGGGAATCGAACCCGTGTTACCGCCGTGAAAGGGCGATGTCTTAACCGCTTGACCAAGGAGCCTTACACTCTTTTTTCTATTTTAAAATAAACTCCCCAAGTTGGACTCGAACCAACGACAACTCGGTTAACAGCCGAGTGCTCTACCGACTGAGCTATTGAGGATTAACCTGAAGATATATACCTTCAAAACCACACACAAGAAATATCATCCGTATATCACCTA
>JAHHTN010000164.1 GCA_020024645.1 Faecalimonas sp. | reverse complement strand
GGTCTTGAAACAATGACAGGTGGAAGAATTAAAAGAGTTCAAAAGTATGTAGGAAATGAAACTTTCCTTCTAACTTATGGTGATGGAGTAACAGATTTAAATATAGCAGATACTATAAAATATCATAAAGAAACAGGAAAAATTCTTACAGTAACAGCATATAAACCACAAGGAAAATTTGGTTCTCTTGATATAGATAAAAATGGTAATGTTAATGCGTTCACAGAAAAACCTGCAGGGGATGGAAGCTGGATTAATGCAGGATATTTTGTATGTGAACCAGAAGTATTTGACTATATTACAGAAGGAGATGTAACAATATTTGAAAGAACTCCTCTTGAAAATATTGCAAAAGATGGAAAAATGAACTCATTTAAACATGAAGGATTCTGGAAACCAATGGATATTTTAAGAGATAATAAAGAATTAAATGAAATGTGGGATAATCACAGAGCTCCATGGAAAGTATGGGAGAAATAATTATGAAAAATTTTAATAATATCTATAAAGGAAAAAAAGTTTTAGTAACAGGTCATACAGGCTTTAAAGGATCATGGCTTTCTATTTGGCTTCATGAACTAGGAGCTGAAGTTATAGGATATTCACAAGATCCTTATACAGAAAAGGACAATTTTGTCCTTTCTGACCTTTCAAATAAAATAATTGACATAAGAGGAGATATAAGAGATAGAAAACATCTAAGAGAAGTATTTGATAAATACCAACCTGAAATAGTTTTCCATTTGGCAGCACAACCTCTTGTAAGATTATCTTATGAAATTCCTGTAGAAACTTATGAAATTAATCTTATGGGAACAATAAATGTTTTAGAAGAGATTAGAAATTCTAAAAGTGTTAAAGTTGGAATAATGATTACAACTGATAAATGCTATGACAATAAAGAGCAAATTTGGGGTTACAGAGAAAATGAAGCATTTGGTGGATATGATCCTTATTCTTCTTCAAAAGGTGCTTGTGAAATTGCAATACAATCATGGATAAAATCATTCTTCAATCCAAAAGATTATGAGAAACATGGAAAAAGTATTGTAAGTGTAAGAGCAGGAAATGTTATTGGTGGAGGAGATTGGGCAAAAGATAGAATTGTTCCAGATTGTATAAGAGCTTTAGAAGCAGGAAAAGATATAGAGATAAGAAGTCCTAAATCTATAAGGCCATGGGAACATGTACTTGAACCACTTAGTGGATATTTATTACTTGGTCAAAAAATGCTTGAAGAACCTACTAAATATTGTGAAGGATGGAACTTTGGTCCAACACTTGATGCAATAGTAAATGTATGGGAAGTAGCAAGTAATATGGTCAAATATTATGGAAAAGGAAATTTAAAAGATGTTTCAGATCCAAATGCTTTACATGAAGCAAAACTATTACTTCTTGATATAACTAAGGCAAGATTTGAATTAGGATGGAAACCAACTCTTACAATAGAACAGAGTATAGAATTTACAACAGAATGGTACAAAAGATATCAAATAGGAGATGTATATAAAT
>JAHHTN010000163.1 GCA_020024645.1 Faecalimonas sp. | reverse complement strand
GTATATAAATACCATTATAATTTACGTTCCTATATTTGTATATTCGACAAAAGGTTCTTATTTCCTTTTAATTTTTCCATGATTCTGGAATAAAAAATTCTTGAAACATTTTTACTGCATATGAATCTGTCATTCCAGCAATAAAATCACATACATTTTGTTCTTTTGTACTCTTTCCTTCATCAATTCTTTGTAAATATTTTTCTGGCAACTTATCCATATGATCAATGTAATACTGATACAAATTCTTAACCATCTCTATCGCCTTCGTTTCCTCGCTCTTTGCTGCCGGATTAAGATAAACGTGTTCAAACATAAATTTTCTCAATCCAGCTGTTGCCCTTTCTATTTCTTTTGACATCGTAATATATGGTTTATCCATACTGTTGATAATCACATTATGTATCATCGTATTCAAACGCATTCCTGTTGTTTCTCCTAAGATATCCAAATATTCTTTTGGAATATTTTCTTGCTTCAATATGCCTCCTCGAATAGCATCATCAATATCGTGATTAATATAAGCAATTTTATCGGAGAGCCGCACAATCTGACCTTCTAATGTGGACGGTTTTCCGCTCGTCTTATGATTCAAAATACCATCACGTACTTCCCATGTTAAATTGAGTCCTTGCCCCTGTTTTTCCAAACACTCTACCACCCGAACACTTTGTTCATTATGTTTAAATCCTTTTGGACACACTTCATTAAGTGCTCTTTCTCCCGCATGTCCAAATGGAGTATGTCCCAAATCATGTCCCAGTGCAATCGCTTCCACCAAATCTTCATTCAATCGCAATGCTTTCGCAATTGTTCTAGCATTTTGAGAAACTTCTAAAGTATGTGTTAATCTTGTCCGATAGTGATCTCCCTTAGGTTGAAGAAATACTTGTGTTTTCTGTTTCATTCTGCGAAACGCCTTACAGTGTAAAATTCTATCTCTATCACGCTGAAACACTGGTCTAACATCACACTGTTCTTCTTCTCTTTCTCTTCCTTTCGATTTACTACTTAATGTAGCGAATGGACTTAAATATTCTACTTCCCTCAATTCCAACTGTTCACGAATTGTCATAACCATCCCTGACTTTCTTTCAAAATATTTTCCAGATATCTTATTATAAGTATTCTGTATTCTCATTCCATTTCCTTTTTTTCGGCAAATTTTTTAACTAACTTTTTTTATCTTATTGCATATAATATGTATAACAATACTTCTAAGAGGTCTTTATGACAGAACGTGAATGCTATACAACAAAATCTATTGAACTTCATTTATTTTTAGGACAGATACTTCTTAAACAGATTTCCACCTTAACGCCTTCAACATACAATAATTCTATTTCGGAATTTGAAAAAAAATACAAGACACTTCTTTCCAAAATAGTAAATATTAGTAATAGTAATTTATTTAATTCACCAATTTCCTTAGAGAATTCACAAAAAATAAAATACATAAATCAAGATATCCTTTTACTCTTGCAAAAATTTACTTGTATTGTAAAAAATTTTTCTATAC
>JAHHTN010000162.1 GCA_020024645.1 Faecalimonas sp. | reverse complement strand
GAGTATTCTCTTTCAAATCTTTCTCTATATTCTATAATATCTTTTTCTGTTACCTCTCTATCATATGGAAGTCCTATTCTAGCATATTGTTCATAAGGAGCATCACTTTCTATCATTAGTTTTCTCATAGTGTTTGCCATTCTAACTTCTGTTTCAATATCTATAATTGGACTTTCTTGGTAAGGATCTTTTTCTGTGTCAAATAACTGTGTTCCAAATCTATAATGTTGATTAAAGTTTTTAACTTCAATTTTCATTGTTTTACAACCTTTAGTAAATGTAAATGGCTCTGCTATTTCAAAATCTTTTAATTCATCTATTGAAAATCTTGATTTTATATGTGTAGGCATAAGAGTGTACTCATAAAGAGGAGCATTTGTATTTACTGCCTCACCTCTCATATACACATATTTTCCATCAGTACAGTTAATTTGATTTCCATGCCAACCAAATATACAAGCATCTCTCACTTTTTTATCATTTTCTATTGTTTCTTTTAATGGTTTTCCTTGCATATCCTTAGGAATTTCCATTCCAAAAAATTCTAGTATTGTAGGAGCCATATCTATTAGTTGAACTAAAGAATGTCTTGTTTCTCCTTTTTTCTTACTTCTTGGATCCCAAATAAATAAAGGTGTGTTTACAAGTTCATTATAAGCTGGCATCATATTTTTTGCCCACCAACCATGTTCTCCCAATAAAAATCCATGGTCTGTGCAAACAATAAGCATTGTATCTTTCCACATATTATATCTATCCATAAGATCTAATACATTTCCCAAACTCTTATCACATTTTGAAAGAAGAGAGGCATATTTATATTTTAGATTTTCAACATCATCACTATTTTCAATAACAGGGTGATAATCAGGCCAATCTAAATTTTTCTTTTTAATATGTTCTCCATAAAGTGCATCATATTCTTCTGGTACAACGTATGGTTCATGAGGATCAAAAGATTCTATTTGTAAAAACCAATTATCTTCACTATAATTTTTTTCTATAAAATCTAGTCCTGCTTTAAATGTTCTTGATTGAGGGTAATCTTTTTCTTCTTTAAATTCTTGACGATTTACCCATTCTTGTCTCCATATATCTGCAAGTTTTTCTCTTGATGGAAGAAATAATCTTTGAGGTGCTTTTGCATCTTTCGGAATATCAGGGAATTTTATCTGTCCTTTCCAAGGATCTCCCTCCTGTCCTCTTATCATTTCCCAGCTTGAAAATCTACTATGATATGTCGCTCCTCCATCAGCCCAATATAAGTGATGGTCTGTTGCTAAATGAGTATATATTCCATTCATTTTTAAAATTTCAGGCATAGAATCATCAAAAGGTTCTAATGGTCCCCAACTTCTATGAAGAAAATTGTATCTTCCAGTATGAAGTTCTCTTCTTGCTGGCATACATGGAAGACTCCCCGCAAAGCAATTATCAAATTTTACAGAATGTTCTGCTAGTCTTTGAAAATTTGGAGCCTTAATCCAAGAATTACCATAAGGTGGAAGATAATTTTTATTCAAAGAGTCAAACAATATCATTATTGTTCTCATCTTCTTACC
>JAHHTN010000161.1 GCA_020024645.1 Faecalimonas sp. | reverse complement strand
GCCACCATGGAACAGGAGCAGGAAGAAAATCAGCGTCGTTTACAGGAACTGATGCAAATGCTTCAGCAGTCCGATGCTCAGGAAAGTGAAGTCCGCACCTTTATCCGGGAGATTCGGCAGTATGCCACCATTCAGGAGTTGGATGAAACGGTACTGAACCGCCTGATTAGCCGGATTCTGGTAGGGGAAATCCAGGTAGCAACCAAATAACTGCATGAAGCCCTTCTCCTTCCTAGAGAGGGGCTATTTTCATTCTTGAAATTTTTTATTGCAAGGAAAATAGAAAATAAATTTTGTATGCTAATCACCTACCGATGTACATTGTCTGTTGGGGGAAAATGTGGTATAATTATAAAAATAATATCGTGCAGTGCAAATGGATACTTTATAAATTATTATTTCCGTGATTTTAGTTGGAAAGAGGTTATAAAATATGGCTAAAATTATTGCTCTCTTTAATAATAAGGGTGGTGTGAGTAAAACAACAACAACATTTCACTTAGGGTGGAAATTGGCTGAAAAGAGTTATAAAACGCTGATTGTGGATACAGATCCTCAGTGTAATTTAACAGGTTTATGCTTAAATGCAGATAAAAATAACAAACTGGACAATTTTTATAAAGAAAACAAAAACAATCTTAAAGATTCTCTTTCTCCAGTTTTTAGTGGTGCATTATCTCCATTAGTTGCAGCAAATTGTTATGAGTTTGACGAAAATCAAAACCTTTTTTTATTGCCGGGGCATATTGAATTTTCAGAATATGATGCAACTTACAATATTGCAGAAAATTTGACTGGCTCGCTTATCATGTTCAAAAATGTACCAGGCGCTCTTAGAAATCTTTTACAAATGACTGCTAAAAAATATGGATTTGATTATATTTTAGTTGATATGAGTCCTAATATTTCCGCAACGAATGCAAATATTTTAATGGAAAGTGATTTCTTTATTGTACCTTGTGCACCTGATTATTTCTGTTATATGGCTATTGACTCATTAACGAAAGTTTTTCCAAGGTGGGATAAAGTGTATAGTCAGATAAAAGAAAATGATGTTTTCAAGAGTGCAGATTATAAAATGAATTCAGGTAAGCCGCAGTTTATAGGTACAATCCAACAGCGCTATCGTCCACGCAATGGTTCTCCTGCAAAAGCATTTTCTGAGTGGATTGATGATATTAATTTACTTGTTCAAAACAAATTGGTACCTGTTTTGAAGAAATGTAATATGGTTGTTCCCTATGATTCTTGTCATTACGATGAAACATATAATCTCATAAATATCGCTGATTTCAACAGCCTTATAGCTCAATCACAGTCAAATAATACACCAGTATTCCTTCTGACACAGGAGCAAGTGCAAAGAAGTGGAAGTGTATGGGAAAATATGAAAAAGAACATAGAAGAGTTCAATCAAACTTTTGATTGTTTGGCTAACCGTGTGATTAACGCAACAAAATAAGTGTTATACAGTTGATATAGTCCTTCTCCTTTAAGGAGAGGGGCTATTTTTTGCCCATTTTTGAATTATGACATCACGAAGCACCCCAACTTCAAATATACCGCCGATGCAGACCCAAAG
>JAHHTN010000160.1 GCA_020024645.1 Faecalimonas sp. | reverse complement strand
ATATGATTCTATATTTAAATTCACAAAAGAAAATGCAAAAGAAAACATAGTAAAAATTCCAATATTTAAAATCCACCATTTATATGTATACCATGGATTTCGATGCAAAAGTTTACAATTCGCATATATTATCATATCATTTGCCCTATACATAAGTGCTACTATTGTTCCCATTAACACTCCATAAATTCCAAACAATTTTACACCAATTATAGAAACCAATAAATTGATAATAACTTCAATAATTGCTCTGTTCTGCGTTTTTTTGAAATGACCTGCATAAGACATCAAAAAACCACACAAAGCTCTTCCTGAAACCATAGCTTTAATACTTGTAAACAATATTGGTAAATATGGCATTAAATAATCAACATCACTGATTCCATAAGTATATATTCTGATAAACGGCTGAATAAAAATAAAAGCACAACAATAAAGAGAAAAAGATAGTGCCATATAATATCTTTCATACCAATTAAACATCTTATTAAAACTAGACAAATCAGAATTATATAACTGTCCCAGTTTAAAAGAAAATCCATTATTAACATTATTAAGTAAAGTAGAGACCATTTCAAATATCATATTATATAAAGAATATACACTCACTACTTTCAGTCCACAAAAAAATGTCAAAATCAAAACATCCGTGTTATTAAAAACCATCTCTGCTATCTGATGAATCAAAACAGAATTTTTTTGTGATATTGAATCATAATCTTTCTGAACTTTCAAATCAATCCAATTATAACATTTCCTTATGTAATATGCAAAATACAAAACTTGTAGTACATTAAAAATAAAAAATGCCATTTGAAGAGTAATAACATCAAATCCACACTGTATCAAAATAATTTTTACAATACCAGATAGTACTGTTACTAAAGTCGTCAAATTTGTAATAATGTATTGTTTCCCTTCTGCCTGCAATAATATACGATATTTCCCTTGAAAAAAGTATGCCAATACATTTCCTAGACCATTCAATAAAATCACTTCAACAACTGTCCTTATCGGAATATCTGATGAAACACCCACTGGATATATAAAAGCAAAAGCAATTACTAAAAATAAATACATGATTCCCGTCCTCTTATAGTAATGATTAGTTGCTGCTAATATTGAATTAACTTGTCCTTTATTTTTTCGAGCAATTGGACCATATAAAGCTTGTAATGTAGCACTACCTACACCAGCTTCTAAAAGTCCTAAATATACATATATCTGTTGAATAGATGCTAACATTCCATTTATTTCAGATCCAAAACTCATAATACGAAACCTTGGAAGTAGCACTCCTATCATAATTGTCAATAATTGCCCTATAATTCCATAAAAAATATTATTAAAACTTTTTTTCATAATTTCCTCTTATTATTTATTCTAATCTACAAAACACAATAAATTATTCATAAGTTGAAGAATAGGTTTTGTATGTATAAAATGATTTAAAATGTGTTTGTTTTTATATTAATGGCGTAGTTAAATCCATATTTATCAAATTCTGCTTTTTCTCTTGAGTGAAGAAAATAATCTTCGTTAAACAACTGTGATTCTGTCACTCTTCTGTACTTATCATAATAGGCTTTCGCTAACAAAACAAA
>JAHHTN010000016.1 GCA_020024645.1 Faecalimonas sp. | reverse complement strand
ATATAAAATAACTTAGATACGTTAGGAGGAAGTTTTATGTCAGAAAAACAAAAAAAATTGAGTATGGGAGCATTAATTTTGATGATTTTCACTTCAGTGTATGGATTCAATAATATGCCTCGTTCTTTTTACCTTATGGGGTATGGAGCAATTCCATTTTATTTATTGTCGGCAGTTGTATTTTTTGTACCATTTGCATTTATGATTGCAGAGTATGGTTCTGCTTTTAAAGATGAAAAAGGTGGTATTTTTTCATGGATGCAAATTTGTGTAAATACGAAGTATGCTTTTGTTGCTACATTTATGTGGTATACATCATATGTAATTTGGCTTGTAAACATTTCTTCTGGAATTATGGTTCCTCTTTCTAATGCAATTTTTGGAAAAGATACCACACAGAAGTGGAGTATTTTTGGATTGAGTTCTACACAAACGCTTGGGCTTTTAGGAATTGTTTTTATTGTTGTTGTAACATTTTTTGCAAGTAAAGGCATGAAAAACATTCAGAAAGTAGCATCTATTGGTGGAATTGCATGTATGTTTTTAAATGTTATGCTAATTGGAGGTGCTCTTCTTGTTTTAATTGGAAATGGGGGAGAACTTGCTCAACCTGTTGTTTCAGCAGCAACTTTAGTGGAATCTCCAAATCCTGAATATGCGGGTTCTTTAGCAATGTTGTCCTTTCTTGTATATGCATTATTTGCCTACGGAGGAACGGAAGCAGTTGGAGGTCTTGTAGATGAAACAGAAAATCCAGAAAAGAATTTTGGAAGAGGTTTAACAATAGCAGCAATTATTGTTGCGGTAGGATATTCAATTGGTATTTTTTGTGTAGGTATTTTTACAAATTGGAGCGAAACTCTTTCAGCAGCGACAGTTCATAAAGGAAATGCCTCATATGTAATTATGAATAATTTAGGCTATCAAATTGGTGCAGCGTTTGGTGCAAATCAAAGTGTGTGTATTCAGATAGGAGATTGGGTGGCGAGAATTATGGGGATTTCTATTTTACTTTCCCTAGCAGGAGCTGTATTTACATTGTGCTACTCTCCATTAAAGCAGTTGATTGAAGGAAGTCCCAAAGGACTTCTTCCAGAAAAATTTTGTAAAATGGAAAATGGAATGCCTAAATTTGCTTTAAAAGTGCAAGCAGTTGTTGTTGTTTTATTTATTTTCCTAATTTCTATGGGTGGAGATACAATGACACAGTTTTTTAATATCCTTGTTTCTATGACAAATGTAGCAATGACACTTCCATATATGTTTATTTCAGCGGCATTTATTAAATTTAAAAAGAACAAAAATATTGATAAACCATTTGTTATTTTTAAAAATAATACAGTTACGATTGTCTTTACTGTTCTTGTAACAGGGATAGTTGGATTTGCTAATTTCTTTACAATTATTCAACCAGCGATGGCAGGTGACGTGGCAACAACTGTATGGAGTATTTTAGGACCAGTATTATTTACAATCATAGCGTTAATTTTACATGGAAGATATGAGAAGAAACGAAAATAGTTATTAGTGACAATATAGTAAATTCTGTATTTGAAGTACTAAAAAATAAATAACTTTTCTACAGAATTTATAAAAATAAAAAAAGATGGAAAATAGCATTGCTATTCCATCTTTTTTTTTGTATAATAGTTGGCAATGGAAAAACAACGAGAAACAGGAGGAATTACAATGTCACAGAGAAAAGATATTCACAAAGTACTTATTATTGGTTCTGGTCCTATTATTATTGGACAGGCATGTGAATTTGATTATTCAGGGACACAGGCGTGTAAAGCTCTTAAGAGTTTAGGCTATGAAATTGTATTAGTTAATTCGAATCCGGCGACAATTATGACAGACCCGGAAACTGCTGACGTTACTTATATTGAACCTCTCAATGTTGAGAGAATGGAGCAAATTATTGCTAAAGAAAGACCAGATGCACTATTACCAAATTTAGGTGGACAATCCGGTCTTAATTTATGTTCAGAATTAGCACAGGCAGGAATATTAGAAAAATATAATGTTGAAGTAATTGGAGTTCAAGTAGATGCAATTGAACGTGGTGAAGACCGTATTGAGTTTAAAAAGACAATGGATAGTCTAGGTATTGAAATGGCAAGAAGTGAAGTTGCCTATTCAGTAGATGAAGCTCTTGCAATTGCGGAAGAGCTTGGTTATCCAGTTGTTCTTAGACCTGCTTATACAATGGGAGGCGCTGGAGGCGGACTTGTTTACAATAAAGAAGAATTAAAAACAGTTTGTGCAAGGGGACTTCAAGCTAGTTTAGTAGGACAAGTACTTGTTGAGGAATCTATTTTAGGTTGGGAAGAATTAGAACTTGAAGTAGTTCGTGACTCTGAAGGAAACATGGTTACAGTATGTTTCATTGAAAACATTGATCCTCTTGGAGTACATACAGGTGATTCATTCTGTTCAGCTCCAATGCTTACAATATCAGAGGAAGTGCAGCAACGTTTACAGGAAAAATCTCATAAAGTAGTAGATTCAGTTCAGGTAATTGGTGGATGTAATGTACAGTGGGCACATGATCCAAAAACGGATAGAGACATCATTATTGAGATTAATCCAAGAACATCACGTTCATCAGCACTTGCGTCGAAAGCAACAGGTTTCCCAATTGCTCTTGTATCAGCAATGTTGGCAACAGGGCTTACTTTGAAAGATATTCCATGTGGAAAATACGGAACATTGGATAAATATGTTCCAAACGGAGACTATATTGTAATTAAGTTTGCTCGTTGGGCATTTGAAAAATTCAAAGGTGTAGAAGATAAATTAGGTACTCAGATGCGTGCTGTAGGTGAAGTAATGAGTATTGGTAAAACATATAAAGAAGCATTACAAAAAGCAATCAGAAGTTTGGAAACAGGTCGTTATGGACTTGGACATGCAAAAGATTTTGATACAAAATCAAAAGACGAACTTCTTAAAATGTTAGTAAAACCTACAAGTGAACGTCACTTTATTATGTATGAAGCATTGAGAAAAGGTGCTACAATCGAAGAAATTCATGAAAGAACAAAAGTAAAAGCATACTTCATTGAACAAATGAAAGAGTTAGTTGAAGAAGAAGAAGAACTTTTGAAATCAAAAGGACAGTTGCCTTCTGATGAAGCTTTAATTACAGCAAAAAAAGATGGTTTTGCTGATAAATATTTAAGTCAGTTATTAGACATAGATGAAGCAGAAATCAGAGAAAAGAGAATTGAACTTGGTGTTGAAGAAGCATGGGAAGGAGTTCACGTAAGTGGAACAGAAGATAGTGCATACTATTATTCAACATACAATGCAGAAGATAAAAATCCAGTTTGTGAAGATAAGCCAAAAATAATGATTTTAGGCGGAGGTCCGAACAGAATTGGACAAGGTATTGAATTTGATTATTGTTGTGTACATGCTTCTCTTGCATTGAAAAAATTAGGATTTGAGACAATTATTGTAAACTGTAATCCTGAAACAGTTTCAACAGATTATGATACATCAGATAAATTATATTTTGAACCGCTTACATTAGAAGATGTACTTAGCATTTATAAAAAGGAAAAACCAGTAGGGGTTATTGCGCAGTTTGGTGGACAAACACCTCTCAATCTTGCAGCGGACTTAGAGAAAAATGGAGTTAAAATTCTTGGAACAGCACCATCTGTAATTGATCTTGCTGAAGATAGAGATTTATTCCGTGCAATGATGGAAAAATTGGAAATTCCTATGCCTGAATCAGGAATGGCAGTAAATGTTGAAGAAGCAGTTGAGATTGCGGAAAGAATTGGTTATCCAGTTATGGTTAGACCTTCTTACGTTCTTGGTGGACGAGGAATGGAAGTTGTGTATGACTCAGAAAGTATGGCAGGATATATGAAAGCTGCTGTAGGTGTTACACCAGATAGACCAATTTTAATAGACCGTTTCTTAAATCACGCTTTAGAATGTGAAGCAGATGCAATTAGTGATGGAACACATGCATTTGTTCCAGCAGTAATGGAACATATTGAGTTAGCTGGTGTACATTCAGGTGACTCGGCTTGTATCATACCATCAAGACATATTACAGAAGAAAATATTCAAACAATCAAAGAATATACAAGAAAAATTGCAGAGGAAATGCATGTTAAAGGTCTTATGAACATGCAATATGCAATTGAAAATGGAAAAGTATATGTATTGGAAGCGAATCCAAGAGCATCAAGAACAGTTCCATTAGTGTCTAAAGTATGTAACATCAAAATGGTGCCTCTTGCAACTGAGATTGTTACTGCAGAATTGACAGGAAAACCATCACCTGTTCCACAGTTAAAAGAACAATATATTCCACATTATGGAGTAAAAGAAGCTGTATTTCCATTTAATATGTTCCAGGAGGTAGACCCTGTTTTAGGACCTGAAATGCGTTCTACAGGTGAAGTATTAGGGTTATCTTCTTTCTATGGTGAAGCATTTTATAAAGCTCAGGAAGCGACACAGAAGAAAATTCCATTAGAAGGAACAGTGTTAATGTCAATCAATGATAAGGATAAGCCAGAAGTAGTAGAGGTAGCTAAAGAATTTATCGAAAGTGGATTTAAAATCTTAGCATCTAAAAATACTTGTAAGTTAATTCAAGATGCTGGAATGGAAGCAGAAAGAGTATATAAACTCAATGAAGGCAGACCAGATATGTTAGATTTAATTACGAATGGTAAAGTAGATTTAATTATCAATACTCCGATTGGACAGGATAGACAAGAAGATGATAGTTATCTTCGTAAAGCAGCTATCAAAGCAAAAGTTCCATATATGACTACAATGGCAGCAGCAAAAGCTACTATAAGTGGTATTAAATCAATGAAAAAACCAGGATGTGGAGAAGTAAAATCACTTCAAGAATTACATGCACAGATAAGAGATTTATAATTAAAATAATAGAAAAGATATGGCTTATGTAAGTCATATCTTTTCTATGTTTTATAAGAAAAACAAATATATTTGACTAAAAACTTAAAAAGCAGTATAATAAAAAACAACTTGCGGAAGTGTCGGAATGGCAGACGAGCTAGATTCAGGTTCTAGTGTGGATTACTACGTGTGGGTTCAAGTCCCATCTTCCGCATAGATGAGCAGAAAGACCTTAATGAAAGGGATTCTGCTTTTTTTTATATATAGGAAAGGGAGAACAGATAATGCTCTATGAAAAATTGAAGATGTATGAAGAAGCCGATTATTATGGATTTCATATGCCGGGACATAAACGTAATATAGAAAAATTTCCTATTGGACTTCCATATGGAATAGATATTACGGAAATAGAAGGATTTGATGATTTACATCATGCGACAGGAATTTTAAAATTAGCAGAGAAGAGAGCTTCAAAACTTTATCAAGCAGAGGAGAGCCATTTTCTTGTAAATGGTAGTACAGTTGGGATTTTAAGTGCTATTTTAGGTGTCACTGAGAGAGGGGACAAGATTTTAGTGGCAAGAAATTGCCATAAATCTGTATCTCATGCTATTTATATGAACGAATTAGAACCAGTATATCTTTATCCGGAATATGAAAAAAACTTACAAATCAATGGAGAAATTAAGTGTGAAAAAATAAAGTCAATTTTAGAAAAAGAGAATGATATAAAAGCTGTAGTTATTGTTTCGCCAACGTATGATGGGGTTGTTTCCGATGTGGAAAATATAGCGAATATCGTACACAAATATAATATCCCATTAATTGTAGATGAGGCACACGGTGCACATTTTGGATTTAATAATATATTCCCCCAAAATGCAAATGAAAAGGGAGCGGATATTGTTATTCATAGTGTTCATAAAACGTTACCGGCAATGACACAAACTGCGTTAATTCATTTGAATGGAAATATAGTAAATAGAGAAAGTGTAAGAAATTATCTCCATATGTTACAATCAAGTAGTCCTTCATATGTGCTTATGGCAAGTATTGATTATTGTATGGATATGTTGGAAAATCATAAGAATCTTCTTTTTGATGGATATGTAGAAGAGTTAATTGCATTAAGACAAGCATTAAAAGAATTAAAGCATTTGAAAATAATTAGGACAGAACATTTTGATATTTCCAAATTAATTATTTCGGTAAAAGATACCAATATAACAAGTGGAGAATTAAGTAAAATTCTTTTGGAAAAATATCATTTGCAAATGGAGATGACTGCGGGGACTTATGTTTTAGCAATGACAACAGTTGGGGACACTGCAGAAGGTTTTTTACGATTAAAGAAAGCTTTATTTGAGATAGATGAGAAATTGAAAATAGAGAAAAGAGAAATAGAAGATTTAGAACTTCCTCATTTATCTTTGGTTTGTAAAAATGCAGAGGTACTTCGATCAGCACAAAAAGATGGACTTTCCTATGTAAAGTGGGAAAATGCAGAAGGAAAAGTTTCAGGAGAATATGCCTATGTATATCCGCCAGGAATACCATTTTTAGTACCTGGAGAGAGGATTACAAAAGAGGTAGTACAATATTTGAAAAAATATGAAGAAAAGCAGTTTACTATTGAAGGAATTGCAGTGGAAAAACATATTGGAGTGTGGAAAAATGGGTAAAATTTTTTATGTTATGGGGAAAAGTTCTTCTGGAAAGGATACAATTTTTAAAAAGTTACAGGAATGTTTGCCAGAATTAAAAACGATTGTTTTATATACAACTCGACCGATTCGAGAAGGTGAAAAAGATGGTGTAGAATATTATTTTGTTAGTGAAAAGGAATTAGAAATATTTCAAGAAAGTGGAAAAATAATAGAATTACGAGCTTATGACACTGTACATGGTCAATGGAATTATTTTACTGTAGCAGATGATCAAATTCAATTGGAAATGAATAATTATATTATAATTGGAACATTAGTTTCTTATGAAAAGATGCAAGAATATTTTGGGGAAGAAAATCTTGTTCCGGTTTATATAGAAGTAGAAGACGGGGAACGTTTGGCAAGGGCATTAGAGCGTGAACAAAGGCAGGAAAATCCTAAATATGCGGAACTTTGTAGGAGATTTTTAGCTGATACAAAAGATTTTTCGGAGGAAAACTTAGAAAAACTGGGGATAAAAAAGAGATTTCATAATGAAAATGTGGATACTTGTGTAGAGGAAATTGTACTATATATTAGAGAAAAACTATGATATACTAAGAATATATAACTTCAGGAAAGGAATGGTGGTAACATGAAAGGATTCAAAGATGTAATCGGACACAATGATATTATTCAATATATTCAGAATGCAGTATCCCAAAATAAAGTGTCTCATGCGTATATTTTGAATGGAGAAAGAGGTTCGGGAAAAAAGATGTTAGCAGATTTATTCGCTATGACATTACAGTGTGAAAAGCATACACCGAATCCATGTGGTGAGTGTCATTCCTGTAAACAGGCTAAAAGTGGAAATCATCCTGATATTATTCATGTAACACATGAAAAGCCAAATACAATCAGTGTAGATGATATTCGTACGCAGGTAAATAATGATATTGTTATTAAGCCGTATAGTAGCCCATATAAGATCTATATTATTCCTGAAGCAGATTTACTTTCTGTACAGGCACAGAATGCACTTTTAAAAACAATTGAAGAGCCACCGTCATATGCGATTATTTTTTTACTGACAGAGAATGCAGAGAGTCTGCTTTCGACAATTATGTCTAGATGCGTTATGCTTAAACTGAGAAATATTAAGACAACTTTGATTAAAAAGTATCTTATGGAACAGATGCAGATTCCTGATTATCAAGCGGATATCTGTTCGGCGTTTGCACAGGGGAATATGGGACGTGCTATTATGTTAGCATCTTCTGAACATTTTAATGAAATTAAGGAAGAGGCCCTACAGTTGTTAAAACATATAAATGAGATGGAAATTGCTGAGATTGTATGTGCCATTAAGAAAATAGGAACATATAAATTAAGTATCAATGATTATTTGGATATTATTATGATTTGGTACAGAGATGTGTTAATTTATAAGGCAACTAAAGATGTGAATGGTATTGTGTTTGCCGATCAATTAAAATATATAAAAGATAGAGCAAATAAGAGTTCATATGAAGGAATTGAGATTATTTTAGACAGTCTTGAGAAAGCGAAAGCAAGATTAAAGGCAAATGTTAATTTTGATTTGGTTATGGAATTATTATTGCTGACAATAAAGGAGAACTAAGAATGACAAAAGTAATAGGTGTGAGATTTCGCACAGCTGGTAAAATATATTTTTTTTCACCAGCAAAATTAAATATTCAAAAAGGTGATAAAGTAATTGTAGAGACATCTAGAGGTGTTGAATTTGGAAGTGTAGTAACGAATCCGAAAGAAGTAGAAGATGATGAGATTATGCAACCATTAAAATCAGTAATTAGAGTTGCTACAGAAGAAGATAAAAGAATAGAAATAAGAAATAAAGAGAAAGAAAAAGAAGCCTTTGAAATATGTTTGGAAAAAATCCGTAAACATGGTTTGGAAATGAAATTAATCGATGCGGAATATACATTTGATAATAATAAAGTATTATTTTATTTCACTGCAGATGGAAGAATTGACTTTAGAGAATTGGTGAAAGATTTGGCAGCAGTTTTTCGCACAAGAATTGAACTTCGTCAAATCGGTGTTCGTGATGAAACAAAAATTCGTGGTGGAATAGGTATTTGTGGAAGACCTCTTTGTTGCCATACTTATTTGTCAGAGTTTGCTCCAGTATCTATTAAAATGGCAAAAGAACAGAATTTATCTTTAAACCCTACTAAAATTTCAGGGGTTTGTGGAAGGTTGATGTGCTGTTTGACAAATGAAGAGGAAACATATGAATATTTAAATAGTCGTCTGCCAGCTATTGGTGATACGGTTACAACTGTGGATGGACTTAGAGGAGAAGTACAGAATTTAAGCGTACTTCGCCAATTAGTAAAAGTAATCGTAACTCTAGAAAATGATGAGAAAGAAATACGAGAATATAAAGTGAGTGAGTTGAAATTCAAACCAAGACGTAAGAAAATAGATGTAAAACTTTCGAAAGAAGAAATGAAAGAACTTGCAGCTTTGGAAAGAGGAGAGGGAGCATCGAAATTAGATGGAGAATAATTTGAAACCAGAAGAACGATTGGACGATTTACAAGTGAAAGGGTATCGTATTATTCAAAATCCAAGCAAATTTTGTTTTGGAATGGATGCAGTGTTATTGTCTAATTTTGCTAAAGTAAAAAAGGGAGAAAGTGTGCTTGATATAGGAACAGGAACAGGGATTATCCCTATTTTACTGGAAGCAAAAACAGATGGGAAACATTTTACAGGACTTGAAATTCAACAAGAAAGCGCGGATATGGCGAGAAGAAGTATTTCGTATAATCATTTGGAAGAAAAAATTGATATTGTGACGGGAGATGTGAAAGAGGCAGCAAACCTGTTTGGTTCTGTCTCTTTTGATGTAATTACAACAAATCCACCTTATATGATTGGGGCTCATGGTTTACAAAATAAAAACAGTGCAAAGGCAATAGCTAGACATGAAGTTTTATGTGATTTGGATGATATTTTATGTGAAAGTGCAAAAGTACTTCGTCCAGGAGGAAGATTTTATATGGTACACCGTCCTTTCAGACTTGCGGAAATTTTATCGAAAATGTGCTCTTATAAGATAGAGCCGAAGCGTATGCGTTTAGTATACCCTTATATTGACAAAGAGCCAAATATGGTTTTAATAGAGGGAAGTAAAGGGGGAAATTCTAGGATGAAAGTAGAATCTCCTTTAATTGTGTATAAGGGAAAAAATAGATATACAGATGAGTTGTTAAGAGAATATGGGTTAAAGTAAAGGAGTAGAATATGGCAGGGAAACTATATTTGTGTGCAACGCCAATTGGCAATTTGGAAGACATCACATATAGAGTTATACGGACTTTGCAGGAAGTAGATTTAATTGCTGCTGAAGATACAAGAAATAGTATTAAATTATTGAATTATTTTGAAATAAAAACACCAATGACAAGTTATCATGAGTACAATAAGATTGAAAAAGGTAAAAAATTAGTGGAAAAATTGCAAGCTGGAGTAAATATTGCGTTAATTACAGATGCAGGAACGCCTGGAATATCTGATCCTGGAGAAGAATTAGTAAAAATGTGTTATGATTCAGAAATTGAAGTAACTTCACTTCCAGGGGCATCAGCTTGTATTACTGCTCTTACTTTATCAGGATTGTCTACGAGAAGATTTGCATTTGAAGCATTTCTTCCTAGTGATAAAAAAGAAAAACAGGAAGTTTTAAAAGAACTTACAAACGAAACAAGAACAATGATTTTGTATGAAGCACCTCATCGTCTGATAAAAACATTAAAAGAATTATATGATACATTAGGTAATCGAAAAATTACTGTTTGTCGTGAGTTGACAAAGAAACATGAAGTTGCATTTGCAACGACACTTGAAGAAGCAATTTCTCATTATGAAAATTATGTGCCAAAAGGAGAATGTGTTCTTGTTTTGGAAGGTAAAAGTCGTGAGGAAATACGAGGAGAAGAAATTTCACGTTGGGAAGAGATGAGCATAGAAAAACATATGGAATATTATCTGTCACAAGGGATTGATAAGAAAGAAGCAATGAAGCGAGTAGCTAAAGATAGAGGAGTAGCAAAAAGAGAAATTTATCAAGCATTATTATAGTAGACATTCTTATAAAAGTGTGATATTTTATATTAAATCAGTTATTTAAAGGAGAAATTGCTATGGTAATGAACTTGATAGAGATAATCACAACAGGAATTGGTTTATTATTTTCTTTGGGCGTGATTTTTTTAACGCTTATTGCATCGTGGAAATTATTTGAGAAAGCAGGCTTACAAGGTTGGAAGGGACTAATTCCAATTTATAATATATATTGTTTATATCAGATGGCATTTGGAAAAGGAAAAGGGTGGTATATTATTTGCCTTCTTGTTCCATGTGTAAACGTAATATTATTTATTGTTTTTTGTGTAAAGTTAGCAAATGCATTTAACCAAGGAATGGGTTATGCAATTGGATTAATATTCTTAACTCCAATTTTTATGATGCTATTGGCATTTGGTGATGCGAGATACATTGGAGAACGATTAGATTAATTCGTCAATTTGTATATTTTCTAAAAGAAAGATTGTTCAACTTGGAAGTAGACCAAGTTGAACTTTTTTTGTATACTGAAAAAAGGAAATAATTAATGATTTTGGAGGTAAGATATAATGGCAAGTTTATCATTAAAGCACATTAATAAAGTGTATCCTAATGGATTTGTAGCAGTAAAAGATTTTAATCTTGAAATTGAAGATAAAGAATTTATTATTTTTGTAGGACCATCAGGTTGTGGAAAATCTACAACACTTCGTATGATTGCAGGTCTTGAAGATATTTCTTCGGGAGAATTAAGAATCGGAGATAAATTGGTAAATGATGTAGAACCAAAAGATAGAGATATCGCGATGGTATTCCAAAACTATGCATTATACCCACATATGACAGTATATGATAATATGGCTTTTGGATTAAAATTAAGAAAAGTACCAAAAGAAGAAATTGATAAAATGGTTCGTGAAGCAGCCAAAATTCTTGATTTGGAAGCATTATTAGACCGTAAACCAAAAGCATTATCAGGTGGACAAAGACAGCGTGTTGCTATGGGACGTGCTATTGTTCGTAATCCAAAAGTATTCCTTATGGATGAACCGTTATCAAACCTTGATGCAAAACTTAGAGGTCAGATGCGTATCGAAATTTCTAAATTACATCAGAGATTAGGTACAACAATTATTTATGTTACTCATGATCAGACAGAAGCAATGACATTGGGAACAAGAATCGTTGTTATGAGTGCTGGAGTTGTACAGCAGGTAGATACACCACAGGTATTATACGATACACCATGTAACTTATTCGTTGCAGGATTTATTGGTTCACCACAAATGAATTTTGTAGATGCAGTATGTAAAGTCGATGGAAATAAAGTTGCTCTTCAAGCAGGTCCAGCATCTATTGAATTGCCACCTGCGAAAGCGAAAAAACTTATTGAAGGCGGATATAATGGAAAAACAGTTATACTTGGTATTCGTCCAGAAGATATTCATGATGAGCAGATGTTTATCGAATCTTCACCAAATACAGTAATTGAGGCTACAATTCGTGTATATGAAATGTTAGGTGCAGAAGTGTACTTACACTTTGATTATGAAGGTTCTTCAATGACAGCAAGGGTAAACCCAAGAACAACAGCAAGAACAGGTGATACAGTTAAATTTGCTCTTGATGCAGAAAAAATTCATGTATTTGATAAAGAAACAGAAAGAACAATTACAAACTAATTTTATTTATAGGGTTGACAGAAATCTGAAAAAAGATTATATTATATTCTAATAAAAGGGAGTAACTAACGTGTGAAGCGTGTACGATATCGTCAGTACGATGAATATTCATCCGTATCGTAATGAAATAGTGAGACTTTTATTGCATTATTAACGTGCAATAAAGGTCTCTTTCTTATTGGAAAAAAGGGTATACTAACAGATATGCACGGAAAGTAGGAGGAAAATGTATGAAAAAATATTATCAGTTGTCAGCAGAGGAGGTAAGAATAGAAATAAATGGTAAACTTGATCCGCTGACAGACGAAGAGGTGTTAAAACACCAAGAAAAATATGGTAAGAACGAATTGGTAGAAGGAAAGAAAAAAAGTACATTTCAGGTATTTTTAGAGCAATTTAAAGATTTTCTTGTGAGTATTTTGATTGTAGCGGCAATTGTTTCTGGATTTTTGGGTGATGTGGAAAGTACGGCCGTTATTCTTATCGTTATTACGATGAATGCGATTTTAGGAACAGTACAGACTGTAAAAGCAGAACAATCTTTAAATAGTTTGAAAAAGCTATCAGGACCTACTGCAAAGGTATTGAGAAATGGAACTGTTATACGAGTTCCGTCTTCTGAATTGACAATAGGTGATGAAGTTATGTTGGAAGCTGGAGATTATGTTCCAGCAGATGGGCGTATTTTACAAAATGCTAGTTTGAAAATTGATGAAAGTGCTTTGACGGGAGAAAGCCTTGGAGTAGAAAAATCAGAAGAAACTATTTCTAAAGAAGTACCATTGGGAGATCAAGTTAATATGGTATTTTCTGGAAGTTTTGTCACATATGGACGAGGTTCATTTATTGTTACTTCAATTGGAATGGAAACTGAAGTAGGAAAAATTGCAACATTATTAAAGACAACATCAGAGAAAAAGACACCTTTACAGATGAATTTAGATCAGTTTGGACAGAAGTTGTCTATTATTATTTTGATTTTCTGTTCTATTTTATTTGGTATTAGTGTATTAAGGGGAGATGCTATAGGGGATGCATTTTTGTTTGCGGTAGCCCTTGCTGTAGCAGCAATTCCAGAAGCTCTCAGCTCAATCGTTACAATTGTTCTTTCATTTGGAACACAAAAAATGGCAAAAGAGCATGCAATTATACGTAAATTACAGGCAGTGGAAGGTCTTGGAAGCGTATCGATTGTCTGTTCAGATAAAACGGGAACGTTAACACAAAATAAAATGACCGTGGAAGATTATTATGTAAACGGACAACGCATTTTGGCAAACGATATTGATATACAGAAGCAGGGACAAAAAGAATTATTAAGATATAGTATTTTATGTAATGATGCTACAAATGTAGACGGAGTAGAAATCGGAGATCCGACAGAAACAGCGTTAATCAATTTAGGGGACAAGTTTGGAGTGGAAGCAGAATCTGTAAGAGAACAATTTCCACGTATGAGTGAAATACCTTTTGATAGTGATAGAAAATTAATGTCTACAGCATATGTTTTGGATGAAACTTCGGTAATGATTACAAAAGGAGCTGTTGACGTTTTACTTACGAGAATGAATCGTGTTTGGAAAAATGGAAATGTACAGAAACTTACAGAAGATGATAAAAGAATAATTGAGGAGCAAAATCAGGAATTTTCAAGAGGAGGGCTTCGTGTACTTGCATTTGCTTATAAAGAAATTGAAACGGGACACGAATTAGTATTAGAAGATGAACAGGATTTGATTTTCGTTGGATTGATTTCGATGATGGATCCGCCAAGAGAAGAATCAGCACAGGCTGTTGAAGAATGTATTCGCGCGGGAATTAAACCGATTATGATTACTGGTGATCATAAGATTACAGCAGCAGCTATTGCAAAGCGAATTGGTATTTTAAAACATGAATCTGAAGCTTGTGAAGGTTCTGAGATTGATAATCTTTCAGATGAAGAGTTAAAAACTTTTGTGGAGGGTATTTCTGTATATGCTAGAGTATCTCCGGAACATAAAATAAGAATTGTTCGTGCATGGCAGGAAAAGGGAAATATTGTTTCTATGACAGGTGATGGTGTAAATGATGCTCCTGCTTTAAAACAAGCTGATATAGGTGTTGCCATGGGAATTACAGGAAGTGAAGTATCAAAAGATGCGGCATCTATGGTCTTGACTGATGATAATTTTGCAACTATTATAAAAGCAGTAGAAAATGGACGAAATGTGTATAAAAACATCAAAGGTTCTATACAATTTCTATTATCAGGAAATTTTGGTGGAATTTTAGCAGTTCTTTATGCTGCAATTGCAGGTTTACCTGTGCCATTTGCACCAGTCCACTTATTATTTATTAATCTTTTAACAGATAGTTTACCGGCAATCGCATTAGGTTTAGAGCCACATACGAAGGCGGTGATGAAAGAAAAACCGCGTCCAATGAATGAGTCTATTTTGACCAAAAATTTTATGATAAAAATAGGAATGGAAGGAGTATCTATCGGTGCAACAACAATGATTGCATTTGTGATAGGATACCAAAATGGAAATGCATTGTTAGCAAGTACGATGGCTTTTGGTACACTTTGCACAGCTAGACTTGTTCATGGATTTAACTGTAAATCAGATAGACCACTTATTTTTACAAAACGATTTTTCAATAATATTTATTTGATTGGTGCATTTTTATTAGGTCTTGTTTTGATTAGTTCCGTATTAATGATACCTGCATTAAATAGTATTTTTAAAGTACAGACATTAAATGTTTCTCAGTTAATGATAGTATATGGACTTGCACTTATAAATCTTCCAATTATTCAGTTCCTGAAATTTATTCGTAAAAAATAGATTAGGAAGGTGAATGTATGAATTTAGATAAGGAAACTATTCGGAAAATTAGAGGACTTATTGTATTTACAATAGTTGTTTTAATGATTATATGGAACTATAAAGTGTTTTTTGGACTTTTAGGATATGTGTTAAATATTATTCTTCCTTTTTTAATTGGAGGAGCAATCGCATTTGTGTTGAATGTTCCAATGCACTTTATTGAAGAAAATGTATTTGGAAATAAAACAGTCAAGAAAAATAAATTTCTACAAAAAATTGCAAGACCAATTAGCCTTGTAATGACTATTTTATTTGTGTTTGGAATTGTATTTTTGGTAGTATTTATCGTGGCTCCAGAATTGGCAAATACAGTTGCTGGACTAGGAAAAACGATTCAGATGTTTATTCCTGAATTACAGAGATGGGCAGAGGATATTTTTCATAATAATAAGGAAATTTTAGGTTGGATTCAAAATTTAGAATTTGATTGGGATAAAATGATTGCAGGAGGGATTGACTTTTTTAGAAATGGTGCGGGAAGTGTGTTAGATTCAACGTTTGCTATGGCTAAATCTATTGTCAATGGAATAACTACATTTGCGATTGCATTTATTTTTGCTTGTTATATTCTTCTTCAGAAAGAAAAGTTAAATATACAGGTAAAAAAATTAGGATATGCATTTATTCCTAGAGATTGGATGGAGATTTTTATTGCTATATCTTCTATGGCGTACAAAACATTTTCTAGTTTTTTGACAGGTCAATGTGTAGAGGCAATTATTTTAGGAAGTATGTTTTTTGTAACAATGAGTATATTTAAGATGCCATATGCACTTTTGGTTGGTGTATTAATCGCATTTACAGCATTGATTCCTATTTTTGGAGCATTTATTGGTTGTGCTGTGGGAACCGTGCTTATTTTTATGGTGAATCCTTTACAATCTATTGGATTTCTTATTCTATTCTTTGTACTACAACAGATAGAAGGAAATTTAATTTATCCTCACGTAGTGGGAAATTCAGTGGGACTTCCATCTATTTGGGTTTTAGTGGCAGTAAGTGTTGGAGGGAGTCTAATGGGAATTGTAGGAATGCTAGTCTTTATTCCAATTAGTTCAGTTGTATATACTTTGCTTCGAGGAATTGTAAATCGTCGATTACAGAGAAGAAAAATTAAAGTAGAATAAAGAGGAAAAGAGTGGAAATAAATTAAAAATTCCACTCTTTTTGTATTTTTAGAAACGGAAAGCATATGATATAAAAAAACATAAAGGATAAAATATATGTTGAATTATCTTTGGGGCGGTATGATTGTTGCAGGAATTATTTTTGGAGTGTTTAGTGGGAAAATGCCAGATATTACGAATGGTGCTTTAGATTCTGCAAAGGAAGCAGTAGATTTATGTGTTATGATGATTGGGATTATGTCTATGTGGGTTGGAATTATGGAAATTGCGACTAAATCAGGAATGATTGATATAATAGCAAAAAAAATTAGACCATTAATACATATATTATTTCCAGGTGTTCCTAAGGGGCATTTAGCAGAAAAATATATTACAACAAATATGGTTGCAAATTTTCTTGGCTTAGGTTGGGCGGCAACACCAGCGGGAATTATGGCAATGAAATATTTGCAAGAATTAAATCCAAATAGAGATAAACGAATAGCAAGTTGTGATATGTGTACGTTTCTTATTATCAATATATCATCTTTACAATTGATTCCAATTAATGTTATTGCTTATCGCAGTCAATATGGTAGTGTAAATCCTACAAAAATTATTGGAGCTGGTATTATGGCAACAACAATAAGTACAATTGCAGGGATTGTTTTTGCATTAGTTATGGCCAAGAAAACAAAAAATGTATAGAGGAAAAGACTTTTAAAATATTTTTTTTAATATCACATAAAATATAATAATAAGAATAAAAGATAGGAGAAAATGTGCGGTTTTTATTGTATATTTCAGACTTTATTGTTCCAGTTGTAATTTTGGGAATTGTTATGTATGGACTTGTGCAAAATGTAAATGTATATGATGAGTTTATTAAAGGGGCTAGAAATGGTTTTTTGACTGTTATAAAAATTATGCCTACTTTAATTGGGCTTATGGTTGCCGTTGGGATTTTAAGAGCATCTGGATTTTTGGAATTTTGTGGCAACATTTTAGGAAGATTTACTTCATACATAGGTTTTCCGGGAGAATTAGTTCCTTTGGCGATTGTGAGAATGTTTTCTTCATCAGCTGCTACAGGCTTAGTATTAGACATTTTTAAGCAATATGGAACCGATTCAAAAATAGGATTAATTGCATCTGTTATGATGAGTTGTACGGAGACTATTTTTTATACGATGAGTGTGTATTTTATGGCAGTAAAAGTAAAAAAAACGAGATATACACTAGCTGGCGCAATGATTGCAACGCTAGCTGGAATTGTGGCGAGTGTATGGATTGTTGGATAAGGATATAAAACAGCGAAACCCCGTTAGCCATATGGCTAACGGGGTTCGTCGTTTTATTATTATCTAAAGGAATGAGAGTAAAGTGCAACATCTTGAAATCAAGATGTGTTTTACTTTATGAGGGGGGAGATAGTTGTTGTTTATCAACTATCTGACTTCAGTATAAAAGAAAAATGTGTCTAAATTATGTTACTTTCATTAAAGAAAACGAAATTTTCTTAAGTAGAAATTAAGAAATATTTTTTCTACATTTTGGATAAACCGTATAAGCGTTTAATTCTGTTTGGCGAATAACTTCTTCTGGTGAAATATCTTTTATACTTGCAATTTCCTCTATAACATACGTAAGGTTTAATGAGGAGTTACGTTTTCCTCTGTTTGGAACAGGAGATAAATAAGGACAATCTGTTTCAAGGACAATTCGTTCTAGTGGAATTTCTGAAACAACATCTTTTAACTTCTTGCTGTTTTTAAATGTAACAACGCCTCCGATACCAATATAAAACCCCATTTTTACATATTCTTTTGCCATTTCTACAGAGTAGGAAAAACAATGAATAATACCAGTTAAGTCTTTTGCATACTCTTTCATGATTTCGAGAGTGTCTTGTGCAGCTTCTCGACTGTGAATGACAACAGGAAGATTTTTTTCTTTTGCGATATTAAGTTGTGCGATAAACCATTTCTTTTGTAAATCGTGTGATTCATTATCCCAGTAGTAATCTAATCCAATTTCACCGACGGCTACGACTTTTTGATGTTCACATTGTTTTTTTAGCCAAGCAAACGTTTCCTCATTTAAATTTCCAACTTCATCAGGATGTACACCAATGGATGCATAGATAAAGGGATACTTTTCAGCCAATGCAATAGAATTTTTACAACCATCTAAACTGGCACCAACATTAATAATTGTACAAATGCCATTATCTTCCATATGATTTAATAAAATATCTCTATCATCGTTAAATTGTTCATCATCATAATGCGCGTGTGTATCAAAAATCATTTAACTCCTCCTAAATGAATTAGCAGATTTCAGCACCTGCTGGCATTGTTTTCTCTGGCGTAAGTAATGCAAGATTTCCTTCAGCATCTTCAGCACATAATAGCATTCCTTCAGAAAGTACGCCAGCTAATTTAGCTGGTTTTAAGTTTACAAGTACCATAACTTTTTTACCAACCATTTCCTCTGCTGTATAATGTGCTTTTATTCCAGAAACAATTTGTTTCACGTGGCTTCCTATTTTAACTTGAGAACAAAGTAGTTTTTTAGATTTTTTAACTTCTTCACAAGCAATGATTTCGCCAACTTGGAATTGTAATTTCATAAAGTCATCAAATGTGATTTCTTCTTTTGGTTCAATGTCGATTACATCTTCTTCTTTTTCTTTCTCTACAGGAGGATGAAGTTCAGCTACTTTTTTCATTACTTCTTCTAAATCTAATCTTTGGAATAAGATTTCAGGTTTGTCTGTTACATTTCCGCCATTTAATTGTGTAAGAATTTTTTCTGATGTTTCTGGCATGAAGGAAGAAAGTAATTCAGCACCTGCAGAGATACTATGAATTAAGTTATAAAGTACAGTTGCCAATCTGTTTTTTTTGTCTTCTTCTTTTGCTAAAGCCCATGGCATAGTTTCGTCAATGTATTTGTTACAGCGTTTGAACAAATTGAAAATTTCAGTAATAGCATCTGCAACACGGAGTTTGTCCATTTTTTCATCTACTGCATTTGGTGTGTGTTCAGTTACTGCTTTTAAGTCAGCATCAACTTCTTCATATACGCCCTTATCTGTAACAGTTCCACCAAAATATTTGTTTGTCATAGAAATCGTTCTGTTAACAAGATTTCCTAATGTATTTGCTAAGTCTGAGTTCATACGTTCTACCATTAATTCCCATGTAATGACACCATCATTTTCAAAAGGCATTTCGTGAAGAACAAAGTAACGCACAGCATCAACTCCAAACATATTTACAAGTTCATCTGCATAGATAACATTTCCTTTTGATTTACTCATTTTTCCGTCGCCCTGTAATAACCAAGGATGTCCAAAAATTTGTTTTGGAAGTGGAAGATCTAATGCCATTAAGAAAATAGGCCAGTAAATTGTATGGAAACGAATAATGTCTTTTCCAATTAAATGTAAGTCAGCAGGCCAATTTTTGTTGAAAAGTTCTTTGTCTTCTCCATCACAGTCATATCCAATTCCTGTGATATAGTTTGTTAATGCGTCAAGCCAAACGTATACAACATGTTTTGGATCGAAATCAACAGGGATTCCCCATTTAAATGATGTTCTAGATACACAAAGATCCTGTAAACCTGGTAGTAAGAAGTTGTTCATCATTTCATTTTTACGGGATACGGGTTGAATAAATTCTGGGTGTGTATTGATATGTTCAATAAGTCGGTCAGCATATTTACTCATTTTGAAGAAGTATGCTTCTTCTTTAGCAGGTTGTACTTCTCTACCACAGTCAGGACATTTTCCGTCTATTAATTGTGATTCTGTGAAAAATGATTCGCAAGGTGTACAATACATTCCTTCATAATGTCCTTTGTAAATATCTCCTTGGTCATATAATTTTTTGAAAATTTTCTGTACCTGTTTTTCGTGATATTCATCAGTTGTACGGATAAATTTGTCATAAGAAGTATTCATCATATCTGCGATTTCTTTTACTTGAGAAGCAACGTCATCAACAAATTCTTTTGGAGATACTCCAGCTTCTTCGGCTTTTAATTCGATTTTCTGTCCGTGTTCATCTGTACCTGTCTGAAAAAATACATCATATCCTTGGCTTCTTTTGTATCTTGCAATTGCGTCTGCAAGAACAAATTCATAAGTATTTCCAATGTGTGGCTTGCCTGATGTGTAGGCGATGGCAGTTGTCATATAAAATTTTTTGTTTTCCATAATCTCTCTCCTTTTGCTTTTAAATGAAAAAATCGCCTTCTCTAAATTTTAGAGAAGACGAGTATTACCCGTGTTACCACTTCTGTTTATCTCTGTCTCGCGACAGAAACCTTAATGGGTACAAATACATACCCGCTCGCTGTAAAGGGCGAACCCATTATACCTTACAAATATATATTTGCTCAATATACCGCTCAGAAGCCATGTTCAATTTCTTTTCACTTATCCCTCTCAGCATATTAGGATTTCTCTGTAAAGTTTCCGGAAACTTACTCTTTTCGTCACTGCGTTTTCGTTATATCTATAAAAATCGTAACATAGACCTGCTTTTTTGTCAATGATTCGGAATAATCAGGCAGACTATCTCCTCGAAATAAAAATCGTAAAAGAATAAATTTTTGTGTATAACACCTTGCTTTTTTTCATAAACTGTAAAAAAAGTAGGGTGGATTTTATGAAATTTTCTTTTACAAAGAAATCCAAAAAGGCACGTCATATTTCATTTCTTCTTGCCATTTTACTTGCCGTTTCTCTGCTGGCAAATCATTTTATTCCAAGTTCTTCTGATGTCAATAAAACTTTTGAACAGTTTACTTTATCTCTGTTTCAGCAAGAAGTTTCAGCAAACACGATTAACTTACACTATACGTTGGAAAATCCAGAAAAATATGGTGTTTTCAATTCGCCTGTAACATATGGGGATTTTCCCACAGACAAAATGTCGGTACTAGCATCGGTGGAAAATTGCGAGAATCTGTTAAAAAAAATTCCATATAGAAAATTATCAAAAGAGAACAGGTTAACCTATGATGTGCTGAAATCACATTTGCAACTGCAAAAAGAAGGGGGAAAATATCTTCTGTATGAAGAACCGCTAAATGCGATTACGGGTATACAAACACAACTTCCAGTTTTACTAGCAGAATATTCTTTTTCAAAAAAGAAAGATGTGGATACCTATTTACAATTGTTGAAGGAAACACCAGATTATTTTAATTCACTTATTGAGTTTGAGAAGGAGAAAGTAGAAAAAGGATTGTTTCTTTCAGATAAAGGGGTAGATTCTATTATAAAACAGTGTGAGTCGGTGATTTCTCAAGGGAAAAAACATTATCTTTATTCAACTTTTCGGCAGCGATTAGAAAATATTACTTTCTTAACGGAGAAAGAGAAAAGAAAATATCTTTTGGAAAATGAGAAAAGGTTAGAAAGTAATGTATTTCCTTCCTATGATAAATTGATTAGAGAATTAAAAATAATGCGTGGAAAGGGTGAAAATTCGTCGGGTGTTTGTCACTTTCCAAATGGGAAAAAATACTACCAATATAAAGTGAAAATGGAAACAGGTTCTTCAAGAAAAATTTCTGAATTAAAATCGTTAATTCAGAAACAGATGACAGAAGATTTACTTGCGATGAGTCAAAAGGGAGTAGGAGAGAACGTATCAGCAACTGTTTTTTCTTTGCAAAAGAATACTCCACAAACTTATTTAAAAGATCTAGAAAAAAAGATTACAAAAGTTTTTCCTAAAATTCCTAAAGTAGAAACAGAAATTAAATTTGTGCCAAGAGATATGGAGCCGTATTTAAGCCCTGCTTTTTATGTGATTCCATGTATTGATCATACTGAAAAAAATGTGATTTATATTAACCGTTCACATAATATGGAAAAATTACATTTGTATACAACACTGGCCCATGAGGGATATCCAGGTCATTTATATCAGACTACATATTTTTCTTCCCAAAATCCTAATCCGATTCGTAGTCTTTTAAATTTTGGAGGATATGTGGAAGGTTGGGCGACTTATGCGGAAATGTGTTCGTATTATCTTACTCCAATGGAAAGGAAACAGGCAATTTTAGAGCAAAAGAATAGTTCCCTTTTACTTGGTTTATATGCTAGAGCAGACATTGGTATACATTATGATGGTTGGTCTCTTAGAGATACAGTCTATTTTTTTGAAAAATATGGTATTAAAGAAGAAAAAACGGTGGAAGAAATTTATGAATTGATTGTTTCTACACCTGCAAATTATTTAAAGTATTATATAGGATATGTGGAGTTTTTGGAATTAAAAAAAGATATAGCAGAAAAAAAGGGAAAAGCATTTTCGCAAAGAGATTTTCATCAAGCAGTACTAGATGTGGGTCCAGCTCCTTTTTCGATTGTTAGAAAGTATGTTTTGAAAGAAAAATAAAGTGTGTTTTATTTTACGTTAATAAAATTTCTATTTCTTTTATAGTCTGAACATATTTTGGACACATTTAATCATTATACTAAGAATCAGATAGTTGATAAACAACAACTATCTCCCCCCCCCTCATAAAGTAAATTTTCGCCTTAAGATGAATTTAAGGTGTACACTTTACTCTCATTCCTTTAAATAATGAACTAACATCAATATGATGTTAGACAACAAAAAGGGTTGTTTTCTACAAAGTAGAAGCAACCCTTTTTGTGCATAAATAAATTGAAAAAAATTAATTTCCTTTAGGCAAGTAAGGAATTAATGAACCTGCTACATTGCTTGCTGGCATTGTCTGTAACCATACACGTCCTGGTCCTGTAATGACTGTGTTGAAAAGTCCTTCGCCTCCAAATACAATATTTTTTACGCCTCGGATCGTTTGAATATCCATTTGGCAAGACGTTGTCATTGCTGCTAAGTGTCCAGTATCTATCACGATTTGCTGTCCGGGTTGTAATTCATATTCAACTACATGACCGTCAAATTCAGCGAACATAGTTCCGTATCCAGATACTTTTTGTAGAATAAATCCTTCACCACCGAATAAACCAGAACCTAATTTTTTTTGAAAATGTGTGGAAAGTTGAACACTAGCTTCAGCTGCTAAGAAAGCACTTTTTTGGAAGATCATTTCATTTTCTGGACTGATTTCAAATGCTTTTATAGATCCAGGAAAACTAGAAGCGAAAGCAATTGTTCCGTTTCCACCTTGTGCAGTGTAAATATTTTGGAACATAGATTCGCCGGAAAACATTCTGCCGAATGCTTTTCCGATACCCCCATTGGTGCTTGTTTCCATAAGCATATTTGGTGACATCCAAGACATAGATCCTTTTTCAGTAATCATTTTTTCACCAGCTTCTAGATGGCAGATAACAACTGGTAAAGTTTCTCCTTTGATTTGGTATTGCATAGGCAATCTCCTTTCTGAAATAAAATTATAATAATTTACTTATAGTATTACTTAATGTGGCAAATTCCTGTAACGTAAGAACTTCTCCACGTATACTTGTACCTTTTCCAAGTGTTTCAATTGCTTCTGTAATAATCTCTTTTGGAAGATTGATTTCAGGAGAATTATTTAGTCCATTGGCTAAAGTTTTTCTTCGCTGATTGAAAGATGCACGTATAATTTTAAACATAAGTTTTTCATCTATAACAGCAACAGGAGCTTCGGTGTGGCGTTCTAGACGAATTACGGCAGAAGCAACTTTGGGTCTTGGCATAAAACAATTTGGAGGAACATTCGCTACAATATATGGTTTTGCGTAATATTGTACAGCAAGTGACAAAGCACCATAATCTTTTGTTCCAGGTCCGACTTGCATACGATCGGCAACTTCTTTTTGTACCATGATGGTAATGCTTGCAATAGGGACATTACTTTCAAATAATCCCATAATAATTGGTGTAGTAATATAATATGGCAGATTTGCAACAACCTTAATTGGCTTACCATTATTGCGTTCTTGTGCCAAAGCACGTATATCTACTTTTAATACATCATCATTAATAACAGTGACGTTGTCAAATTCGCTCAATGTATCAGATAAAATAGGAATAAGTGCCTTGTCGATTTCGACAGCGACGACCTCTCTGGCTGCGGAAGCCAAGTATTGTGTCATTGTTCCGATTCCGGGGCCGATTTCCAATACAAAATCATTTTTTGTAATCTCTGCGGAAGAGATGATTTTATCTAATACATGAGTATCAATTAAAAAATTTTGTCCAAATTTTTTTTGGAAAGAAAATTGATATTTTTGTAATATTTCTATTGTATTTTGAGGATTGCCTAAAGTACATTTGGGCGTATTCATAAATTTCTATCTCCTAACATTTTTATCTTGGTATCAGTATAGCATATCATTACTTTAATGTGTGCAGGAAATTCGTTTTGTTTCAAGCCACTGATAAATATCCATATAGATAGTTTGTCTGTCTTCTTCATTTAAGATTTCATGTCGGTCATTTTTATATAGTTTTAAGGAAACATCTTTTATATCACCATCTTTATATTTTTGAAAGACAGCCTTTACCCCTTTTCCAAAATTTCCAACAGGATCCTCTTCTCCAGCAATAAAAAGAACAGGGAGCTGTTTGGGAATTTGCTTAAAGTTTTTGTCTTTTGCAAGATGTTCTATGCCCCTAAACATATGATAATAGCCGTTTACCGTAAAAATAAATCTACAACGGTCTTCGCTTAAATAGGTATCTACATTTTTCGGATTGCGACTTAACCAGTCCATGGATGTACGAGATGGGAAAAATTTCTTATTATATCCACCAAATGCCATATTGTTTACAAAATTGCTTCTGTAATGCCATCCTTTAAATGATGCAATAATACGGCATAATATTTTGCCAAGTTTAATTAGGGAAAGTGGTTGATTTCCAGTTCCCATAATAATTGCTCCGGAAAGCCCTAAGCCATGTATGGTAAGATATTGTCTTACCAGAAAAGACCCCATACTATGTCCAAGAAGAAAATAAGGAATTGCAGGGTATTTTTCTTGTGTGAGTTGACGTAATTGATGTATATCTCCAATAACACATTCATTTCCGTTTTTTTCGTTGAAATATCCCCAATTTTCTTTTGATTGTACAGAATCTCCATGTCCTAAGTGATCATGCCCGACAACATAATAACCTTGTTTATTTAAAAAGCGAGCAAATTCATCATATCGGTCGATATATTCTACCATACCATGTGAAATTTGGAGTATGGCAGAAATATTACCTTCCGGAATCCATTCGATTGCATGAATTTTCGTTTTCCCATCTTGCGACAAATAATAAAAATGTCGTTTCATCAATGTTATCTATCCTCCAGTTTGATATAATCGCGATGAGGGCACAAAGGACGATAGGCGGGACGGATAATTTTATCTACATTTTTTAACTCTTCTAATCGGTGAGCACTCCAACCTACAATACGTGCAGCTGCAAAAATCGGAGTATATAGTTCTTTTGGAAGTCCAAGCATACCGTATACAAGTCCGCTATAAAAGTCTACGTTTGCATTAACTCCTTTATAAATTTTACGTTTTTCTCCGATAACTTCAGGAGCAAGGCGTTCTACCATGGCATATAAGTTATATTCCTTTTCACAACCTTTTTCTATAGCAAGACGTTTTACAAATCCTTTAAATATATCTGCCCTTGGGTCAGAAATAGAATAAATAGCATGCCCCATACCGTATATTAGACCTTTTTGATCAAATGCTTTCTTATCTAATAAATCATTTAAATATTGGCGAACAGAATCTTCGTCTTCCCAATCAGATATATGTTGTTTCATATCTTCAAACATTTGGGATACTTTTATGTTAGCACCACCATGTTTTGGACCTTTTAGGGAGGCAAGAGCTGCAGCAATTGTGGAATAAGTGTCTGTTCCAGACGAAGTGACAACATGGGTAGTGAAAGTAGAATTGTTACCACCGCCGTGATCCATATGCAGTACAAGTGCCATATCAAGAACAGTTGCTTCAAATTTTGTATACTGTTTGTCTTTACGAAGCATCATTAGAATATTTTCTGCTGTGGAAAGATTTGGAGATGGTGCGTAAATAAATAGGTCATCTCCACGTCTATAGTTGTAAGCGTGATAGCCATAAACCATGAGCATAGGAAATTGGCTAATCAGATTGAGACACTGCCGTAAAACATTTGGAATGGAAGTGTCATCTGCTTTTTCATCATAAGAATATAAATTTAAAATAGAGCGAGAAAGACTATTCATCATGTCTCTGCTAGGTGCTTTCATAATAACATCCCTAACAAAATTAGGAGGGAGTGTTCTTCTTTCAATCAATGTTTCGTGGAAGTCAATCAATTCTTTATTATTTGGGAGATTTCCAAATAATAAAAGATAAGCGGCTTCTTCAAAACCAAAATGTTTTGCATCTAAAAATCCATTTACGAGATCTTTGATATTGTATCCTCTGTAGTATAAATTTCCTGCACATGGAACTTCAACACCGTCGATTTCTTTCTTAGCACAAACATCAGAAATATTTGTAAGACCGGCTAAAACACCTTTTCCGTTTAAATCACGGAGTCCTCGTTTTACTTCATATTTGGTATATAATTCTTTGTCTATAGCATTGTTGTTTGCACAGAGATCTGCTAATTGTTGGATTTTTGGGGTGATTTCAAATAATACTTTGTCTATTGAATTTGCCATATATAAACTCCTTTCTCTGAAAAAATTTACTTTATTATACTAAAATGCGAATTATAATACAATTATTAAGTGAATAAATTTTAAACTTTCTTAAGGATTTTCAGATTAGGCTCTTAAAAATTCCATGTTAATCTTGTATACTACAGAGGAGGTGATAAAAATGTTTAATATTTTAGTATGTGATGATGACAAAGAAATAGTAGAAGCAATTGAAATTTACTTGAAACAGGAAGGGTACAATGTGTTGAAAGCCTATGACGGTGAAGAAGCATTGAAAGTCTTAAAAAAAGAAGAAAGGGTAGATTTATTAGTTATAGATGTAATGATGCCAAGGCTTGATGGTATTCGAGCAACATTAAAAATTCGTGAGGAAAATAGTTTGCCAATTATTATTTTATCTGCAAAATCAGAAGATGCGGATAAAATTTTAGGACTAAATGTAGGAGCGGATGATTATCTAACGAAACCGTTCAATCCGTTGGAATTAGTTGCTAGGGTAAAATCTCAGTTGAGAAGATATACGAAATTAGGAAGTACGGTTGTGCAAAATACTAGCGAAGTGTATACGGTAGGAGGATTGTCTATCGATGATGATTTGAAAGAAGTAACTGTGGATGGTGAAGCGGTAAAACTTACGCCTATTGAATATAATATTTTGTTGTTATTAATGAAAAATCAAGGAAAAGTTTTTTCTATCGACCAAATATATGAACGCATTTGGAACGAAGATGCAATTGGAGCTGATAATACAGTTGCAGTACATATTCGTCATATTAGAGAGAAGATTGAAATCAATCCGAAAGAACCGAGATATTTAAAAGTTGTATGGGGAGTTGGATATAAGATAGAGAAACTTTAGAAAGGGATATTTATGAAGAAATGGTATAAATCAGCCTTTTGTAAAGGAATTTTAATATTACTTACAGGAATATCGGTTATATTAATAAGTATTTGTATAGCAATTGGATTAGTATATCCAGGAAATAATTATGAGGAATTATTTACAAAAAAGAGTGAAAGAAGTTATGAAGATACAAGAGGATTTTCCATACAGGTTAAGAAGGAAACTCAAGAATTAATTAATTTCTTGGAGAGCAAAAATCTGATTGAAAAAAATGGAAAAGAAGACCTAACCCAGTCTATTACAGTAGAGAATTTAGAAAATATAGGTGAATTAAAAAAAGGTGAGGGAGAATTTAGTTTTCGTTTAGAAGATTTATTGAGGACAACGTCTGATAGCGAGGATTATGAAATTGTTGTGGGGAAAACCCCAAATGGAAAATATCAATACAGAAAATTTAAAGAGTTTATTCGTGATGCAAGAGAAAAACAATATTTTTTTCCAACAGAGTCAGAAAATAAAAAGCAGCAGGTACAAGTAGTGAAATCAATGGAAGAAAATATATATCTTCCAGACGGTGAGGTACAAGATAAAGATGGGAATATTGTTTATAAAAAAGTATGGTTTTTTACTCACTCACTTGATACTTTTATAAAAACAACAGAAGGGAAAACACTTATAGAAGTAGCAAATACGTCTGATACGTATAATGGCTCATTAGTACAAATGCAACAAGTTTTAGATAGAATGAAAGAGAAAGTAATTTCTCTTAAAGAGGTATATGATAATTATAAATATCATTTTTCGCAGGGGAATACAAATCTTTCCTATCTTTATATGGATTACAATACAAAACGGTTAGAAACAAATCGAGGGATTACATGGGAAAACATGGAAACAAGTAGAGCTGATATGTTGAAAACGAATAAATATGTTGTAGTTGCACCAAAACTTGCCGATTGTACTACGAATATGGCAAAAGATGGTGTGACATTATCGGATTGGCAACATTTTATTCAGGCTAACTTGAATTACCCAGAAAATTTTGAATTGATTATCTCAGTAGATACAGAATATCCAATACAGGATTCGTTTTATAATTGGGCAGAAGCATATGACAAATATGCTCCGTATGTGGATAATGCAATTATCATTGGTGTGTGTGCAATACTACTTCTTTTGATTACAATTATTTGGTTGACTGCTGTTGCAGGGCGCTCAAACCAATATACAGAATTGGTGTTAACACGATTTGATAAATGGAAAACAGAAATTTGGTTATGTTTGACTATTTGTTTAGGTACGCCATTTGTGTTTGAAGTGATATTAGCAATACGCTATTACTTAAATCAGATAAACTATTATGAGAGCTCTTTTCATATGGAGCCACTGCAAAGTGGAAGAATTACTGTTACAACATTTATGGGAATCGGTGCAGGAACATTAGGTACAGGGATCTTATTTCTAATTGCCTATTTAAGCCTTATTAGGAGGATTAAGGCAAGAAATTTATGGGAAAATAGTATTTGTAAATGGCTTCTACAATCACTTGTTTATATCTATAGAAATCGAAACAACATCACAAAGCTTGTACTTATTGGAAGCACAATACTGATTATCAATCTTTTAATGACGACGAATTCAGGGGTTTGTATTCTTCTTGGAATTTCAGTCGACATATATATGATAATTAAGATTGTGCAAAGAAATATTGAAAAAGAAAAAATTAAAAAAGGAATTACACGTATTGCTAGTGGGGAGGCAAAATATAAGATTTCTTTAACAAATCTTTCAAAAGATAGCCAAGAAATAGCAGTGCAGATTAACCGAATTGGAGAGGGAATTCAAAATGCGGTTGAAAAAAGTCTGAAAGATGAAAGATTGAAAACAGATTTAATTACGAATGTATCTCATGATATTAAGACGCCACTTACCTCTATCATTAATTATGTAGGTTTACTGAAGCAAGAAAAATTTGAGGATCCAAAAGTGCAGAGGTATTTGGAGATTCTAGATACAAAATCACAGAGATTGAAGACTTTAACGGAAGATGTTGTGGAAGCGTCTAAAATTAGTTCTGGAAATATTAACTTGGAATTTATTAACCTAAATCTCGTTGAGATGATACATCAGACGACTGGTGAATTTGCAGAAAAATTTGAAAATAGAGATTTGAAAGTAATTGTAAATGTACCAGAAAAACCTGTTATCGTTCGTGGGGATGGACGACGCATGTGGAGAATTATTGAAAATATTTATAATAATGCAGCTAAATATGCTATGGCATCGACGAGAATTTATGTAGACATGGTTGCAAATGGGCAAGAGATGGTATTGTCTTTGAAAAACACTTCGGAATATCCATTAAATATTAGTGCAGATGAACTTACAGAGAGATTTATCCGTGGAGATGTTTCAAGAAGTACAGAAGGTAGTGGTTTGGGACTGTCCATTGCTAAAAACTTAACAGAAATGCAAGGTGGAAAGTTTAAGATTTATATTGATGGAGATTTATTCAAAGTAACAATTACTTTTCCGCAAATACATTCAACTGTTACAAATGAGACGGAAATGTAACAAAATTATAAAGAAAAGGCGAGGAATTCTAAAATATTCCTTGTCTTTCTTGCGTTTGAGACTAATAGGCATTACAATATTATGTGATTAAAATTTAAAGAGGTATTTATGGAAGAAATTAGAAATATTTTAGAAGAAAGTTTACATATAGATTTTATACAGGCAATAATAAGTAACCCGAAAAAAAGGGGTGGAATAATGAAGATAAAAGTTCGTCCAGTCATTGTGAAAGGAGAACTTTTATTTCAATGTGAAATGTTTGAAAATAATCAAGCTTTCCATAAAAATTATAAAAGAGAAGAAGCCATTTTCTATTTAACTGAGAAGATAGAAGAATTTAAACAGATGCAATTGGAAACAAAACAAAAGCAATATACGGTTTTGGTAAGCAAAAAAGGAAAAGTAACCATAAAGCAAAAGAAGCAATCAGGATGTGTAAAGCAGGTGGATTTATCCCATAATCGTTCAAAGCAATATATTTTAAAAGAAGGAAAACGAGTTCCGTTTTTGTGTGATTTAGGTGTGATGACACAAGAAGGAAAAGTGGTTAAAACACGTTTTGATAAATTTAGGCAAATTAACCGCTTTTTAGAATTTGTTGAAGATATATTACCACAGTTAGATAAAGAAAGAGAAATTACTATTTTAGATTTCGGATGTGGAAAATCCTATTTGACATTTGCAATGTATTATTATTTACATGAATTAAAACAGTATGATGTACGTATTATTGGGTTGGATTTGAAGAAAGAAGTGATTCAGCATTGTAATGAATTAAGTGAAAAATATGGATATAATAAATTAAAGTTTTTGGAAGGAAATATTGCGGATTATACTGGAGTAAATGAGGTAGATATGGTTGTAACACTTCATGCTTGTGACACTGCAACAGATTATGCCTTAGCAAAAGCAGTTGGTTGGAATGCAAAGGTTATTTTATCTGTACCATGTTGTCAACACGAGGCAAATAGTCAGATAAAGAATGAAATGTTAGAACCAATTTTAAAATATGGTTTAATTAAGGAAAGAATTTCTGCTCTTGTGACGGATGCATTGCGCGCAGAATACTTGGAAAAAGAAGGATATGAAGCACAGATTTTAGAATTTATTGATATGGAACATACACCAAAAAATATTTTAATTCGTGCGATAAAAACAGGAAAGAAAGGGGAAAATTCGAAAAAGATTGCGGATTGTGAAGAACAATTAAATCTTTCGTTGACCTTGAAAAGACTATTAGATAATAAAGGGGAAGTATAGATGAAGAAAAAGGTAATTATAGGAAGTATAGTGGCTGTTATTGTTATAGTAGCAGTTATTATTTTTGGTACAGTTTTTAATAATAAAATCACAGAGAAGACAGGGCAAATGGAGAAAGCAAGTCTTCCAGTTATTTCTTTTCAAGAGGGAAAATATAAGATCAATACACTCTTGGGGTATACAGAAAGTAAAGATATTACATCAACAAGAGATATGGTTTTACCAGTTTCTGTAGGAACTACAGTACAGGCAGATATCTCCGGATATGAAGGAAAAATTAAAACACTTACGTATGAAATATGTACACTTGACGGGAAGGAAAGTATTAAACAGCATACAATCAAAGAGGTGAAAGAGAATGTTCGTATAGAACTAGGAGATACAATTGCAGATGGAGAAGAAAAAATTTTAAAAATAAAATTAACATTAGATACAGGGAAAGATGTTTTCTATTACACACGTGTACTAAAAGCAACAGAATTCCATGTTCAGCAGTGTTTAGAATTTGCAGAGGATTTTCATAAGAAAACATTTGATCCAGAACAGGTAAATACATTGAAACCAAGATTAGAAAGAAGTAGTAGTGCGAATTTGAATTCATTCCAGAAAGTAACTTTAAATTCAGATATAAAACAAATTGGTTGGAATGGATTAAATCCGGAGATTGTCGGAGATGTGGCATGGCAGATTAAAGAAAGTACAGAAACATATACTTCTATATATCTTAAATATCAGGTGAACTGCAAGATAGGTGAAGAAAAAAATTTGTATAATGTAACTGAATTTTTTAAAGTGCGTTTCATCAAAGGAAAAGGATCATTAGAAGATTATGAGCGTACAATGAATGAAGTATTTTTAGGAAAAGAAGGTGATTTTTCAGAAAAGGGAATTGAACTTGGAATAGCAGACGAAAATGTTCCATACATTTTGAATGAAAAAGAAAATATGATTTCTTTTGTGCAAGAAAGAGAAGTATGGAGTTATAATAAAGAAAAAAATCAAGTTTCTCTTGTTTTTAGTTTTGCAGATGAAAAGAATAATGATATTCGAAGTAAAAATGATAATCATAAAATCGATTTAATTTCTATGGATGATAAAGGAAATATAACGTTTGTTGTGTGTGGATATATGAATCGAGGAATGCACGAAGGGCAGGTTGGTGCAAGTATCTATTATTTTAATAGCGAGAATAATTATGTAGAAGAAAAAACGTTTATTCCGAGTGGAAAATCGGGTGAAATTGCTGCACAAAATTTAATACAACTTGCTTATTATAGTAAAGAGGGAAATAAATTATACGCAATGTTTGAAGGAACATTGTATGAAATTGATTTAGAAACGCAAAAACGTTCTGTATTAGTGAAAAATTTGGAGGAAGGTCAGTATATTGTATCAAGTGATGGTAAACATATTGCATACCAGTCAAATGGAAAATTAACGGAAGCAACGGAGATGATTATTCAGAATCTGCAAAATGGAAAGAAATATAAAGTAAAAGCAGAAAAAGGAGAAGTCATTCGCCCACTTACGTTTGTTTTAGGAGATGCAGTTTATGGTATTGGTAAAAAAGATGATATCGGTAAAAATGTATCTGGTAATCAGATTATTCCACTATATAAAGTTGAAATTCGAAATCAGAAAAATAAAGTGGTAAAAGCTTATCAGGAAGAAGAAACGTATGTTGTGAATGCAAAAACAGAACATAATATGATTACATTAGAAAGAGTGAAGAAAAGCGGAGATATGTATTCAAGTATCACCCAGCATTACATTACAAATAATAAGGAGCAGAAAGAACCTTCTGTTACCATTGAAACATATACTTCTGAAACAAAGGGAAGAGTAACAAGATTAGAAGATGCGAAAATGTCTTTGACGGAAATGCCAAAACGTTTTGCGAAGAAACCGTTATTAAAGAAAAAACCAGTAGTAATTGAATTTAATTTAGCAGATGATGAAGATTGTTATTATGTTTATGGAAGAGGAAAATTACAGGGAATTTATAAAACTGCGGGAGCTGCTATTGTGAAAGCGGATACAGTAAGAGGAGTGGTAGTTACTTCTGGACAGACGAAAGTATGGGAGAGAGGAAATAGACAACTTCGATATAATATAGACAACACATCTGCATTTGCTGTGCAACCAGGAGAGACTTCTCTTCAGGCGAGTTTAAGACAGATATTAGAATATGAAGGGAAAAAAGTGAATGTAGCAAAAGAAATGAAAGATGGAAAATCTCCTTTAGATATTTTAAATCAATATTCAGGGGGAGAAGCAGTAGATTTAAGTGGTTGTACAGTCGAACAGTTATGTTATTTGATTGGAAAAGGAACTCCTGTTATTGGAATGACTGGAACAGATACAGCTATTTTGTTAGTGGGATATGATGATAAGATGATTACTTATTTAAATCCAAATACTTCTAAAAAACCTACTGAGGCTATAGTTGTTGTTCAAAATATGACAAAAGGAAGTCAAGGAACCTTCTTTGGCTATGTAAAATAAAATATATAAAAATAAGTCGTTGACATGAAATCAACGACTTATTTTTATAATATAAGTTGTATTTTATTATTAAGAAACAATTTTATTATTTTTAAAAATAATATATTCATATTTAGAAAGAGCCTTTAGTATAATCATTCCTAATACACCGCAAGAAATAATTTCGCCAATCCCTACTGTAAGCATCATAAATGGAATTGGGAGAGGAACTCCGTATCCGTATGCTAAAATAAATGGTACAACAAGTGTGTTGGCGATAATTGGTGGAAGAGGAGCGAGAAATGGACTTTTTTTACGCAAAGCATATGTAAAGCAAGCAGCAATAAGAGTTGCTAAACTTCCAAAAATAATATCTGGGATAATTGCTCCACCTAAAATATTTCCAATAAGGCATCCAATAAATAATCCAGGAATTGCTGCAGGAGTAAAAAATGGAAGAATCGTGAGGGATTCTGCTATTCTAACCTGAACTTCTCCAAAGCCAAATGGTGCAAAGACTACTGTCAACACCACATAGATTGCAGCAATCATTGCTGCTTGTGTCAAAAATGTTACTTTCTGATTTTTCATATTCAATTCTCCTTTAGTTTTGTTTTACGTGTGGAAGGTCACGAACACACGATTCATTTTACG
>JAHHTN010000159.1 GCA_020024645.1 Faecalimonas sp. | reverse complement strand
TTGTAAAATATAGTGTATAATGATTGATTAATAAAAAATGACATAACAAAAGAGCGAAGGTAGGCTTCGCGATGACTTTGATTATGAAGTTTTTTGTAATAAACTTCGAATACAAACATAGATTTTCCGCATTTAGGGCATTTGAGAGGATCATATCCAAAAGTCAGAAGAATCATGTTCTACCAGTTGTAAAACTTGCAAAGGTATCTTCTCTTTTCAGAAGAGATGTATTTGTAAAGTTTTGTTTCCTGTTTATGGTGTTTTGCATAGATTCCATAATAACGAAGCATCTTAAAATGTTTTTCTGGGATATGTACAATTAACCTTTTTATGAAATCAAGAGCCGGAATACATTCGGTGATAGTCTGATTGTCTTCATGTCTGGTGTAATGGAATGTGACGTTGTCTCCGTCATAGTTTGGGATTTTAAAATGGGACAAGTCCTATAAAAGACTGTTTCGCAGAGGTCAGAAAAACGTAAATCTAGAACTTTTGCTGATTTTCTGTGGTTTTAACATTTACAAATATCATGATAAAAAACAGCGAAAACAATTGGCTGTATAAAAACAAAAAGAGATCCACATATCTTTATTAAGTGCGCCATTTTTTAGAAAGAAATCCACATTTTAGGAGAAATATTTATTTAGGAAAGACACAGAGACCAACATCGGCGAATGCCGATGTTGGTCTCTGTTAGTTAAGAGTTTTTTTACAGCCCCTATTTTTACTATATATAGACAAAAATAATTGGTGTTTTTTGAGGATATACAAAATGTAGCTGGGGTTTTTATTGGACACTAAAAGATTTATACTGAGAGTATAAATAAATGAAAAGCAGACCTAAAAACAGCAGATGCGCTTTTAGCAGCGAGAAAGGTGGACAACATGGGATTATACGATACGAGATACACATTTGAACATAGACTTATGCCAGATCTCTTTTATGGGCAACCAAAGATGCTTATGGGGTTATTGTAAGAAGATCCAGGTTCTTTTTATAAAACATGTTAGGCAGTGTGTGAAGAACATCAGATTGTTGATACGTACAAGAAGGAAGATTTTTCAGTAACAGTACCTCAAGTTTCAAAGGGTGTTAAAGGATTTGAGATTACACTTCCTGAGCCAGAGAAATCACCGCTATGTTATGTATTCTATTTTGTTTGCCATAAGGACAATAAAAAATGCGCTTATTATACGGTTGAAAAAACAGAACAAGGAGGAGTCTATCTGTGTGGTGGACAAAAGAAGGTGGATATATCAATTATGGAGACTGCGGCCCGAATCATGAAACAAATCTAAATCGATATGGTGAAATTTTTTTGAAAGCTCAGCAAGTGGTACAGTGGTGTGTATTGGCGAAGAATGATACAAAGCTATGGTAATGGATTACAGGAAGGATGCAAAGCTTATATGCAGCAAAATAGCACGTTACAAGAAGCAGAATTTCATAAAGCTTATCAAGAACTGATTGAAGCAATAAATATTACAGCCAGTGAAAATCCCGATACTAAGAAAGAATTGTTAGAAATGATAAGGAAAGTTTTTTATAAAACTGTATGAAAATGTCATTTTATAATTGAATTATGTTTAATTAAGCTGGCAATTGTAAAAGACAATTTCCGGCTTTTGGTCAATAAAAACTTTTGTATATTTAGCGT
>JAHHTN010000158.1 GCA_020024645.1 Faecalimonas sp. | reverse complement strand
ATAATCATAAAATACAAATGTGAAAAGGGGACGGATAAATGGAGGAAAAAAATAGAAAAAAATCTTTGGTAAAATGGTTTTTGATTATTCTAGCTATGTTTCTTTTTGTTGGAATAGGAGTGTATATTTTTTTGACTCATACAACATACGATCAAGTTCGTGTCTTGAATACAACAGCACTTGAGCATGAAAATGGGGAAAAGTATGTGGAGTTTTCTGGAGATATTTTAAAATATAGCAAAGATAGAGTTTCTCTTTTAAACAAAAAAGGAAAAGAAAGATGGAAATTTTCCTATCAAATGCAAAACCCAGTCGTTAGTATAAATGAAAGGGCAGCGGTAATTATTGATAAAGGAGCGAATGATCTTGTGATTTTGCAAAAACAAGGGGTGAAAGGAGAGATTCATACAACTCTTCCGATGAAAAAAGCGGAAATTTCTAATCAAGGAATAGTAAGTGTTGTGTTAAAAGGAGAGTCTTCGGAAAAAATTGTTTGTTATGATTCCAAAGGGAATCTTCTTGTAGAACATAATACATTTTCTACAACTACAGGATATCCGTTGGATATGGCCATTTCGGATGATGGGTACACACTTTTGGTTTCGTATTTATTTACTGGACAAGGAAAAGTAGAAACAAAAATAGTACACTATAATTTTGTTGAAAAAAAAGAGAAGCATCTTGTGCTAGAAGAAAAGTATGAAAATGTTGTAGCACCAAGTGTATTTTTCCTTAATAATAAAACAGCTGTAGCTGTTATGGATAATCAATTACATATTTATGAAGAGAAGGAAAAACCACAGAAAAAGGCGATTGTAAAAATAAAAGAGCAGATAGAAAATGTCTTTCATGACGATGAACATATTGGGGTGCTATTAAAAGGAGAAAAAAAATATTTTGTAAAATTATTTAACAAAAATGGAAAAGAGTTGCTTTCGGAGGCAATTGAACATGAATATAAAAATATAAAAGTAGAAAATGGACAGATTATAATGTACGATGGCAAGAAGTGTAAAATTATTACCAAGACAGGAATGAAGTTGTTTGACGGAGAAGTGGAGAATGATATTTCAAATATAATTACTACATTTGGTGTAAATAAATACTTAATGATAAGTACGAATGGCTTGGAAGAAATTAGGCTTGCAAAATAGGAGAGAATATGAACTGGTTATTAATTGGAGTAGGAATCATCTTTTTTGTTTGTATGGTGATTGGATATGTTAGAGGATTTATTAAAATAATTGTGTCGTTTGGGACAACTGTTGCAAGCATTGTGCTAGTCCTTTTTTTAACACCTTACACGAGTAAGGCTATTGTGGCTTTAACACCTATAGATGAAATGGTGCAGAAAAAATGCATTTCGATGATAACATCTGAAGGAGTGGAGGGGGATATATCCGAAAATTTTTTGAATAAAGTAGAATTGCCGAGGCAAAAGCAAATAGAAATTTTAGAAAAAGCAGATATGCCAGAGTTTGTAAAGCGAGGGTTAATCGAAAATAATAATAATGAGGCTTACAAACAACTGGGTGTTTTGAATTTCACTGATTATATAGGAACATATGTGTCAAGTGTTATTGTGAAAATCATTTCATTTTTACTTACATTTATCGTTATTACTATTTTTATACGAGCAGTTATATTTGCACTGGACGTTATTACTGCTTTGCCGGTGGTCAACGGATTGAATCGCGTTGCTGGTATGTTAGTAGGTGGAATGATAGCAGTTGTTCTTATATGGATTGTTTTTCTTGTAATTACATTATTGTATAGCAGTTATATAGGGGCGGAAGGTTTTAGGTGTATAGAGAATAGTAAGTTTTTGACATTTTTATATGAGAAAAATGTGATATTGGATTGGGTAACAAAG
>JAHHTN010000157.1 GCA_020024645.1 Faecalimonas sp. | reverse complement strand
ATCTTTCCATTTAAAACCTGTTTCTTTACACATAACTATCTTACCCTTTCAGCAATCCATCTATCTTGCCAATTATTGTTATCTTCTGCTCTAAGTTCTTTTATGCGTGCAATGCTTTCTTTATCGCTTGCACCTACAAAAGCGAGTGTCTTTTTTTCTAAAGCTAACTGAACTAATCTACGACCATAACTATTTATAATGTAATAATCTTTTTTAGGTAATGCGTATCTTGATAGTGTTTCTATTTCACGATCGTTAAGACCAATATCTTTATAAAGTTTGTATTGTTCTTCTTGTATTGCGTTTGCGTTAGGTAATAAAATTTTGGTTGGGCAAGACTCAACTAAAACGTCCATAATGCCTGAATTTTTTATATCTGATAAGCTTTGTGTAGCTAAAAATACGGCACAATTTGCTTTACGAAGAACTTTAAGCCATTCTCTTATTTTAGCTCTAAAAACAGGATGTCCAAGCATGATCCATGCTTCATCAAGAACAAGTAAAGAGGGTTGCCCTTTCAATGCTTTTTCTATTCTATGAAAAATATACGTCAGAATAGGAATAAGAATTTTATCTCCCATATTCATTATTTCTTCCATTTCAAAAACAATAAAAGAAGATAAGCCTAATGTATCACTATCTGAATCAATCAAATTTTTATAAACACCATTTCTTGAATATGAATTAAGAGCTTCTTTTATCTCAATATCTTGTACTAAAAAGATAAAGTTAGTAATTGAACGCATATTTTTAGGTTGCGTTGCAAGATTTTCCATTGCGTTATGGATTTCATTTTTTGCTTTTGGAGTAAGTTTATAACTTTGTAATTCTAAAAGCATAGCTATCCATTCTTCACAAAAAGCCATTTCAGCAGGACTTTCATCAATATTTTGTAAAGGGCAAAAGCAAAGCTCGTCATTTACGCCTATTTCATAATGTGAACCGTTTGCTCCATAACAAAGGGGAAGCAATGAGTTACCTTTATCAAAAGCAAAAATCTGTGCATTTTTGTATCCTCTAAATTGAGCAACAAGTAATGCAATAAAAGTTGATTTACCTGCACCAGTAGGACCGAGCATGAGTGTATGCCCAATATCGCCATTATGAATATTAAACCAAAATGGAGTAGTGTTATCTGTTGTAAATACTGCTAACGGTCTAGATCCTTGAGGATAAAATGGACAAGGATTGTACATTTCACCGACATAAACAGTTGATAAAGGTAATAAGTCAGCTAAATTATTTGTTTTTATCAATGGTCTACGCAAATTAGCGTAAGTATTGCCTGGTAATGAACCAAGATATGCTTCAATCGCATTGATTGTTTCAAATCGGCAAGTAAAACCTAAATTTTGTAATACACGTCTAATTTCTCTTGCTTTTTCTTCTAAAGAATTTTCTTCTTCATCTAAAATGATGATTGTAGACGTCATATAACCAACGGAAATATCATTAGATTGTACTTCCAATTTTACTTCTTCAGCGTCAGTTTTCATTATTATAGCGTCTTGGTTAATTTTTGGGTTAGGGTTATTAAATATTTTGTCGAAAAAACCAAGAACACTACTATTCCAACTTTTCACATATTTTTCTGTTTCTTTGACAGCGTCAAAGTTATCCAAACACAAAAAACGTGTATTAAATCGAAATTCAAAAGGAAGTGTATCAAAAATAGATAGCATACAAGGAAAACTTTCTTGTGGAAATCCGTCAATACTAATTGTTCTAATAAATTTATTTCCTATTTTGGGAGCAAATCCACCAATAAAATCTTCATTTCCTAAAATACTATCTAAATACATAGGTATTTTAGGAACTTGTATAGATTGAAATTCACCAGTTATGCATTGGTTTATATGTGTAAATAAATCGCTTTGGGTAATGGAAAAATTATGATCAAGTTCTAATTCATATTCCTTCAATCTATTTATATAAAGAACACTAGAAATCTTATCTTCAAAGTTTTCCAATGTACTTTTGAAAAAAGTTAAAC
>JAHHTN010000156.1 GCA_020024645.1 Faecalimonas sp. | reverse complement strand
CTTTACTTTATACTACTTACAAAAAATTAGTGGGTTATTTTCGGGTTATTTCTGCTCCACAAATATCTATCAAACATTGCTTTTAAGGAGTTCTCCAAAGAGTGTCGTGATATACTCCCCCACTATAAAACAAGAAAGAATGTACTCAAACATTCTCTCTCATTCCTCTATCCTCTATTTTTATTTCACCACATACAAAACCTTCACAAAGATACTTCTTTTGTTACATCTATATGTATAGTACTTTTAGACACTCCAAACTCTTTTGCCGTCTGTCTTACTGTAGCCTGATGTTCAATAATATACATTGCTATTTCAACTGCACGCTTTTCTATATACTCTTTCATATACTGTATTTCCTTTGAAATAACTGTTTTTACAATCTATGCAAGAGAATATAGGCTTATTCTGTTTCTTTGTAATTATCTGTTGAAAAAATCTGCTCTTTTTTAAGTCAAGATAAATTTCTTTAAACTTGCCATCCACTTCAAATTGATAGTATTTCTTTGTATTCTCATCAAATGCCAAACAAAGAATTCTTTTAAATTTTACTACTGTGCCATCAATGTAATAATACTTTTACCGTCAAAAAATCTCTTGCCAAAGAAGAAATAGAAACATCTCCAGCAATAATATCCTTATAGAAACGCCCGATTGTATGGGGAAATTTCCTAGTCATCACATAATCAGGAGTTCCAAACGTACACCACTCCATCTCTTCCTCTGGATTTAATTCCTTCATAATCATCTTAAGATACTTCTCCAGTGTCCATGCTGAACATGGATACGCTTGTTTCTCCATAAGTCTAAGAATTTCTAAAATCCTACTAATAAATTCAAAGTTGCGAATTACTTTTTTGACTCCATCATTCCCTCCTATATACTTACTAACTTGTAACATAAATTAATCATATCATACCATTTCAGCCATATCTCTCGAAAATAACTATTCTACATTTTGAAAATGATACTATCTTTTCTTTATTCTGCGCACTACCTTGTCTTTCCATAACATTATTATACAGCATTTCAAGAGAAACCTATTCTATCCTACACACGAAATAACAATAACTTTATGAGAATATCATTCAAGGGCAAAATAAAGGCTTTATAATAAAAAGAAAAACCTCCCAGTGCCAGTTATCACACAAATCACTAGGAGGTGCATATATAATACATAGTCATTATACCAACAAACTATTAAATATTGAAGATGTAATTATCAAAAAATTCAACACGCGAATACTTTTGTAAAGATTTATTTTGAAATCAAGCCTCATGAGCAGGTCTGTCTTTGTTATGGTTATACTATGTAAAGGGCAAATATTTAAGAGGCATAAAAGCCATTTGACACTAAATAAATCGTGATATTTCTGAATAAATCAATAACCCATCAATCGATTTCCTTCACGAAGAATGCTGTTGCTTTTTTAGAAAACAATTTTCCTTTTTTACTTCTTCCTGTTTTTTCCTTAAACATAAAATCTCTTTCATTGAATCAAAATCTTTTTGGGTCTCTGGATTGAATTGGTATTCTTCACGGAATTCCTGGCACTATTTCGTGATACTGGCTTTCGAAACGCCGCATTCAGAAATAATACTTTAGCAGTTCAATCTTCCTCTAATTTGAGACGAACGATTTTCTTCTTAAATTCATCATCATAATACTGTGGCATAATTTCATTCCTCTTTTCTTCATAAGATTATATCTTATTAGCCATAAGTGTTACAACTATAGTTTATTACAACAAACAATATTACGCTTACCACTACGATATAAATCAACAAGTTGCTACTTAAATTCTGGTGTGTATGTGCGTCCTGGACGACGTTGGATTTTTTCGGATATAACCAAGTTACCCTTTTCGTTTTGTTTTATTGTATATGCCCTTAAAAAATCTGTCCAGTTTATTATAACCTAGCCAGCTTCAAAGCGTTCGCATCATTGTGTTCCTCTGCTTGAGTACCATACATTTTTACATCATTCTCAAAC
>JAHHTN010000155.1 GCA_020024645.1 Faecalimonas sp. | reverse complement strand
TTTCACAAAAATCAACAAAATTTTATTTTTTCATTTACACAAAAAGGACTTTTACGATTAAACATAAAAATCCTTTCAAAATACAAATTATTATAAAAAATGTATTAGGATACACATCTAGGCGGATTCGAACCGCCGCTCATGCCTCCGGAGGGCATTGCTCTATCCCCTGAGCTATAGATGTATATTGCATTTGGTTTATCCCAAATGCTTTTCCAGTTTAACATATATTTTTTTAAAAGTAAAGAATCAACTCATTCTCTTCTCGTGAATATTATAGAAATAAACACTATTCGACAGAACTTCCTCTTCTTCTACTTGTGTTTCATTTATTTCTTTTACCATTTCTTCAATCTCTTCTTTCTTAGGCGCTTTACTTTCTGGTACAATAATTACCTCATGAATACTGCTTGGTATAATATAATAATTTTCCTTCAATTCTCCTCCAATTAATTCAAGTATATCATCATATGTAATACAAACCGCACCCAAATTCCGTATTTCATTGCTAAGTATATACATAAAATCTTCTGTATCTTGAATTGCATCTATTCCTAGCATTTCAGCAATAACCTCTTTCATTTGGCGTAGTTCAGCAGGAAACTGTTTTTGAACATTTTCTTTTGCTATTTGAAACAATTCTTTTTCCTCAATCCCCCATATTTCCAACTGAGAAAATTTCACTGGCATTGTAGCGATCCCTTTTTCTCCTAGTTCAATCAACACATAGCAAACAATCGCTAAATCCAAAAAGGAAATATATGGAGTATCTTCAAGAAATCCTCTATTTTTTTCTCGATTAATAAGTTTGCATAATATCTTTTTCCTAGTCTTGTTAAAGTCATGTAATCGTTCTGTTTCCCATCCTTTTGAAAATCTTGTACTTTCATATACTTGCAAAATATCCTGCACAATCTTATGCAACTCTTTTCCTTCTTGAAATTCTTTATATACTTCTTCCAAGTAAATTGTAGGTGAAATATTTACTCCCTCTTCTAAAAAAATAAGTCCTCTCCTCTCTTTATTATTATTTTTCAATGCAACGTGAATATCTACCCTTACATTTCTCTCTACCTTGCATTCTAATTCCTTCTTTACGACTGCAATAAATTGGCAATATGTCATTCTTTTTCCTCCCTGCAGTCCATCTTTTGTTATTATTAGGCGAATATGATGCGAATCGCATCTTTGATTTGAATAATAGAATATTATGTGTTTTTATTATATGAGAATACGATTTTTTTTGCAATACTTTTATTTTTTTACTCGCATTCTTTTTCTATCTTCGCTATAATACATACTGTACGACATAACTAAAGGAGGAAAACAAATGAAATGTTCACGTTGTGGTTCAGAAATGAAAATAAAGAATGTAAAAGTAAATAACGATATTTATGGAAATCCAATTTATCATAAATACGCTTATTGTTACAACTGTAAAATAAAAAGAAATTTAGGAGAACAAAAAGTATTGGCAAAACCTGCCCATAGAAGTTCATCCCATCGAGCAAAAAAACGAAGAAAAACAAAAATTATAATTACTGTTTTACTTCTCTTATTGCTTTTGGTGGGAATCTCTATTTTCCTTTTTACTAAACCTTCTAGTCAAAACCAAACCAAAAACGAAGACGTTACTAATACGCTAATTGCAAAAAATAAAATTTCAACTGATGCATTAAATCAATTAAAAACTGGAATGACTTACGAAGAAGTAAAAGATATAATCCATAATGAAGGGAATACACTTTTACAAGTTAATTCTAACAAAGTTCCAGCAAAACGTTATCAATGGACAACCGAAAACGGAAAAGGCACTGTTCTTCTTTCTTTTCAAGACGAAAAGTTGATCAGCATTTCCCAAACAGAAAGTACTTCTGTTAAGTCGGTAGATTTTACAGACCACATAAAAAAAGAATTAAAATCTGATATAACTTACAACGAAACAACTTCTCTACTTGGTAATGAAGGATTACTTTTATCCGAAACTTTACAAAATGGAATAACAAGTAAGTTATATGTTTGGAAAGACTCAACTTCTAAAA
>JAHHTN010000154.1 GCA_020024645.1 Faecalimonas sp. | reverse complement strand
CTGCTATTTGTAATATGAAAAAAAATGTGACTTTAACAACTATGTTTAATCAAATAAGTAAAATAATAGGTTTTGATGAAGATAGCTTTCCTAAAGAAGTAGTTGATGATTTTCTTTATGTTTTAAGTAATGAAAAAATGATGTATGGTGCATCAGTAATTATTATACCAGAGATTGTTTCAAAATTGGAAAAAGTGTTTGGAGAATCTTTTGTTATTTTACCATCATCAGTCAATGAGTTAATCATTACTAATATAGATAAAAGTTATCAAGAATTTAAAGAAATGGTTGAAACTGTAAATGAAAAAGAATTAGAAGAAAAATAATTTTTGAGCAATAATGTTTATTATTATGAAAATAAAAAATTCCATATTTATAATGGTGGGAATGAATAATAAAGTTGTATACTACACAATTCAGAGAAGGTTTACCTTCTCTGAATTGTTGAAAAAGAGATTTCAAGCAATATTACAGAAATTACCTGTTCCGAACATATTTTTGAAATATGTCAAAATGATATACAAATGCATTTGTATACAGAAGAATATATTTTCGTATTTGCATTAAATACGAAAGGAAAAATATTGGGTGTTTTTGAACTGGCTCATGGAACAGTTAATGAGTGTTTGTTTTCACCAAGAGAAATCTTCATTCGCTTTTTGCTAATAGGTGCTGAATCTTTTGTAATAGCACATAATCTTCCTTCACAAGTTACGACTGCGACAGAATAAGATATTCGTATTACTGAACGTATATTGGAAATATCAAAGTTAATAGGAATTAATTTTGAAGATCATGTAATAATATCTGAAAACGGTTTTTATTCTTTACGTGAATCTGTAATTCTTTATAGAAGATAATATTTTATTTTTTTAGTGGGGGGGGTAAGTGTGTAGGTGTTTTGAGAGGGTGCTATTAATAGCACCCTTTTTTGATTATTTTAGTTTGGTACTGATTTTAGGTATGTTTAAAATTACAAACAAAATAATAGCTAAGATAGGAGAGAACATTAATAAAAAATTGGTTTTAACAAACACCCAAAATATTTGCAAAATTAAAAGAATAAAAAAAGGTGAGAAGTAAGGATCTTGATTCATTATATTATATGATCGAGGGTATAATATAGATGTTATAAGAAATTTGCAAACATCGTATAAAGTTACAGCAAAAGGGTAACAAATAACCAAAATAAGTTTGAAAAAGACACTAATTTTATAATGAAAAGCATTGAAACGTAAATAGCGACATAGAAGAAGAAAAAGAAGAAGAAAAAAATATCGACGAATAAGTCTAGTTGGACCAACTATCCGTAAGTATTCTGCAAAACTTCTTTTAATGCTGGTGTTAATTTTTGAAAAAATAGTTTTCATAGAAAGTACCTCGTTTTTTCTTTTTATTGTATCATAAATTAAAAAAAATGTATTATTAAAAATTAAAAAAGATGATTGCTTATATTGAGTTCTCAACTAAACATCACTATCCTCTTTTTTCAAAAAGAAGGGAAAGCAATTCTTTCGGAATAATTGACGTACATTTCACCGTACATTATAATAAAAGAAAAGGAGTGATATCATGATTACAAATTCAAAAGGGGAAAATGCAGTTCTAATTTCTGAAGAAAATTGGAATGCTATTCAAGAAACTTTGTATCTTAACTCTACTCCTGGAATGGTAGAAAATATTTTAGAATCCTCTCGAGAACCTATTGAAGAGTGTGTAGAGTATAATGAGGACGAAGAATGGTAAAATACAAAATATACTTCACAAAACGAGCGATGAAGTTTGTGAAGAAGAAAAGGCAGTAAAAATAGTTAGTATGTGGACATATTACGAAGGAATTTAATATATTGAATTAGAGAAGGTGCTAAATTTAGCACCTTCTTTTTTTTACATACGTTCTACAAACAATGTAAAAAAAGAGCATAAGGGAAAACTGTTCCCATTTTCAATGGGAAGTCAGGCAGTGCCTGACGTTTTTCTGTGCACACTTTTTTCGGCAAAACCAAGAAAATCTATGGAAAATCATGGGATTTTACTTGGTTATTTTATTTTTAAATTACAATTATTGTAAATCAAGTAAACCTGTGTTACATTAAATGTAGTAATTGAAAAGTGAGG
>JAHHTN010000153.1 GCA_020024645.1 Faecalimonas sp. | reverse complement strand
GCTTAGCAGTTAAACAAATTGAATATAACAACGGACAATGGTCTATTAAAGGAGATTTATATGTTAAAGCATAAAATAATCCTTACTTCTTTCCTTTTATGCATAAGCAATATTAATATTGCAAATGCTAATTCCAATGCAACACTTGGATCAATTACTCAACAAAGAGGTATGTTAGAAGATTTGAGTTTACAGGTACAAATACAAGAACAAAGTCAAAAGTTGAATCAATTACTTATGCCTGTTGCTCCTATTATTCCTCAAAATACTAATGAACTTTCAGCAAAACAACTTATTGAAAAACTAGAAGTACCAGGAGCAACGAAAGAAAAAAATAGTGAAATAAAAGATGAAGATACAAGAACTTCAAAAGTTATTGCAATTTATAGCAATAATAAAACACTAAAAGCAAAAGTAAAATATAAAGGTAAACTTGTTAATCTTACAAATGGTCAAATCTGGAATGGGCTAAAAGTACAAATTTTCCGAGACCATGTATCTATTGGTAATAAAATTTTGGAGTTATAATGATGTTTTTTAATCAACAAAAACAAAATTTTGAACCATTGAGTTTAATACCTAGTACATTGAAATCAAGTCTAGCTATTTCTGATAATGTATTATGTATTTCATCAGCTATAAAACATGATCCACTTGTCTTAGAATTATTGAATGATTTAAAATCACGAAAAATTGTCGAAGAATATGCATTTTATAGTCCTGCAGAATTTCATGATAAGTATAGCCATTCAACATTATCTAAAATTGAAGTAAAGAATGAAATTCAAAATTTTGTAAAAGAGTTATTGCAAACAGCTTTTAATGAAAAAGCAAGTGATATCCATATCAAAGACATGGGTACACATGGTCTTATTCGATTTCGAATAGATGGAATGCTTATAGACCATAAAATCTATAAAGCAGATTTTTGTAGGGCTGTTATTCGTGCAATATATGGTTCAATGATTCAAAGTGGTGATAGCCAATTTTCTTATCGTGAAAGACAAGAAGGAAGAATTGTTAACGATAATTTTTTACCTAAAGGTATGTATTCTGTTCGGGTACATACAGAACCAACAGAAAAAAAAGATAGTCCTGAAGGTATTGGTTCTTGTATGTATTTGCGTCTGTTATATGACGCCACCAATGCAACAGGATCACTTGAAGAACGTTTAACTAGACTTGGTTTTCTTAATAACCAAATAGAAAGTATTCGTTATTTAACCACAAGAACAGGATTAAATATTTTATCAGGAGCAACAGGACACGGAAAATCAACAGCACTAAAACATATTATAGAAAGTATCAAAATTGAAAATCCTCAAAAAGCATTTATGTCAGTCGAAGATCCCCCAGAATTTCATTTAGAAGGGATAGACCAAATCGCTGTTAGTACAAAAAATGTTGAAAATCGTGGAATAGCCTATACTGACGCAATAGCAGGAGCAATGCGTTCTGATGTTGATTGTCTTTTAATTGGGGAAATTCGTTATCTTGAAGCAACAAAAGCAGCAATTAATGGAGCTATGACGGGTCATGCGATATGGGGAACTTTACACGCTAGCGACGCTATTGGGATTATTTTACGTATGATTACCATTTTAGAAGAAAAAGGTTCTTCTAATGCAATAAAACATATTTGTGAACCTAGTGTTATTTCAGGCTTAGAATATCAAAGACTTATTCCTATGCTATGCCCTCATTGCAGTAAAAGATTGCATGATGTGATTGATAGCTACAATGCAAATATGGCTGAAAAAATCAACAGAGCATTAAAAGCAGAAGATGAAAATGTGCGTGTTATTGGGTCAGGCTGTGAATATTGCAATTATAAAGGGATAAAAGGACAACAAATTGCAGCAGAAGTAATTGCAACAGACGCAACATTTCTTGATTATTTGAAACAAAACAAAATCACAAAAGCAAAAGAATATTGGATAAAAGAAAAAGGAGGAATAAGCCATGTGCAACACGCCCTAAAATACGTAAAAGAAGGAAGAGCTGATCCATTTATTACGGAAGATAGACTTGGTTTACCGTTAGATTTTGAGGTAATATCATGATAAAATACCTTCTTATATCATTCTCTTTTAATAATCACTTACGCAAAAAGATTTGGAAAAGAATTGCAACACAATTAAAATACAATGTTCCGTTAATTC
>JAHHTN010000152.1 GCA_020024645.1 Faecalimonas sp. | reverse complement strand
CATTAAAAAGTGAAAGTCAACAATTTAATAGAATCACATTTAGTGGTATGTTTTACATACGTCGCTATAGCTCAGCTGGATAGAGCGACCGCCTCCTAAGCGGTAGGTCGGAGGTTCAAATCCTCTTAGCGACGCCAGGCAACAACGCCGAAAGTCCTTATTTGATAAGGGTTTTCGGCTTTTTTTGTTTTTGTTCAAATAAAAGCTATATACAAAATTTGCATTTTTTCATTAGTAAAAAAGCCGTCTGCTAATGGAAAGAGAATGATAATCCTAATGACTTCAAGGTGATAATCCTGCTAATTTGTTAATCAGCTTGCAAAAAATCTTGCTAATAAAGACGGTGTTAGTTAATGAGTTATTGCGATACCTATGCCTAGACTAACAGCATAATTTTTAAGACATTTTCAGTCTTTACGAATCGCAATATCGTTTAGGTATATTCTTGACAAAATTGTTAATTTAATATATACTTTAAAAGAGGGAGTAGTCGGCACGATGGTGCGGTATATCAACATATTGTCGAGAGACTGGTATACCTTAATTGATGAGACTCACAGATAGCAATTGCTGTATGTGTGTCTTTTTATTTTGTTGAAATGAGATTGGCAGATACAGTAATGTATCTGCTTTTTTTATTTTAACAATAGGGAGATTGAATGTATGGGAATTATTGAACTTATTTTTCTTGCAGTTGGACTTGCCATGGATGCTTTTGCGGTATCGGTCTGTAAGGGGCTTGCCATGAAGAAAATATCATTCGAAAAATGTGCTATTTGCGGGCTTTGGTTTGGTGGCTTTCAAGCATTGATGCCACTGGTTGGGTATATATTAGGTTCTCGCTTTGAAAAGTATGCGGAAGCGTTTGCTCCATGGATTGCATTTGGTCTATTGACGCTGATTGGTGGGAATATGATAAAAGAAACACTTTCCAAAGAAGACGATGAAATATCTGCGGCATTTGACATCAAAACAATGTTTTTTATGGCAATTGCAACCAGTATAGATGCACTTGCGGTTGGTATAACTTTTGCCTGTGTTCCTGTCCATGTAGTTCCAGCAAACCTGTTTGTAAACACTTTAATCGGTATCTCAATTATTGGCATTATCACATTTGTATTAGCTTGTTTTGGGGTAATAGTGGGGAATGAGTTTGGAAATCGATATAAATCAAAAGCCGAATTGGCAGGAGGGAGTATTTTGCTGTTAATCGGACTAAAAATTTTGCTGGAACATTTTTAATATTCTTAATAATTCACAAAATTTCTTATAAACCGATGGTGAATTTAAACTTTAATTGGATCGAAGAATGAATGTTTGATCCTATTTTTTCGTATTTTCAAACAAGACGTTTTAATTCTTCAGGATCAAATATCAAATGGTTATGAATAGATCCTCTATACTTACCCAAAGAGAAACGGACGAGTTTCATACTATTAGTCAAACGGAATAAAATTACTAGAATCTAGAGAGTGTGATTGTTCTGAGAGAACATTAACGGATTACCTTAAGACCGCTATGCAGGTGTTAAATCCAGAGGGACCGGATGGATATGTTTCAGAGGATAAACTTAGGGCGAGAGATATAGGGTTGAAAAAATTACAACTGAGGAACTTACGCTATCACCATCCATTATCTTTTGATGAATTGAATTACGCGATAGAAGGAGTATTTGAGTATTTGGAATCAATGAATCAGCTTTCAGAAATAATATATCTCTTATCAGAAAGGCAATGAAAAGGGAATGTAATCTCATTATTATTAGGAGAAAAGGTGGTTGCAAAAAGTCACATAGAAGCTTTTTTTGCGTTCACACTCTCTTATTAACTTATCTATTATCAATTTTCTCTGGATACATATCGTGTCGGGTCAAACGCTCAAAGGCAACCTTTTCCCACATAGTTCCGCTTCGTCCGTAATTACAATATGGATCAATAGAAATACCGCCACGAGGAAGGAATTTCCCCCACACTTCAATGTATTTTGGATTCATCAAATGGATTAAATCTTTCATAATGATATTTACTACGTCTTCGTGAAAATCACCATGATTGCGAAAACTAAACAAATAAAGTTTTAATGATTTACTTTCTACCATTTTTACATCCGGCACATAAGATATGTAAATAGTTGCAAAATCAGGTTGACTAGTTATTGGACAAAGACTTGTAAATTCAGGACAATTGAATTTTACAAAATAATCGTTGTCCGGATGTTTGT
>JAHHTN010000151.1 GCA_020024645.1 Faecalimonas sp. | reverse complement strand
ATTGTAGAATCTGGCTGAAACTGCTTCTCAAATTTTCTTTTTAAAGAGATATGTTCTTCTAGATATAAAAGTCTTATTTCACTTTCTTGAATAATTATTATATGATATGGATTTAAATAGGTATAATTTGGATTTCCTTTTTGTTTTCTAAACAAAGTAACCTGTCTAATTAACTCCTTAATCCATTTTTCCAATTTTTCCTTTTCTATTTCTTCATGAAGTTCTATCCAACGATACAACGTTATTCCCTCCACATAAGCAGACACAATATAACATTGCCCCTCTCTTTCAAGAAACTTAATTACTTCATATTCATCCTCCACAAATATACACTACACCTCCTTCATTATTATATACTTCATTTTTTAATGAGATAAATTAAGAAATCAAATTGAATTGAACGTTTAGATATGAAAGTAATTTTACTATACTGTATTTTTTCTTTAAAATCAAGATAGATTTTTGCACAAAAATCACTTAACAAATTTAAATTAAGGGCAAAACAGAAGATGCTTTGCCCTTAATTTGTACTTATCTTGGTCTATTTAAATGTCTCGGGATTCCATCTACCATTACTGGAGCCACATCACCTTGAATAAGTGGTTTAACATAAGTAACAAATTCATCCGTCACATATGTTCCTTCTTTATTTACCCACTCTCTTGGAACAACCTTCTCATCATTGGCTATCTTATGCACATCTTTCACTTCTGTACCGCATTGATACGGATCATCAGAACGTCTTTCTAATACAACCATTTTACCAGAATCACCTTCATCAGCCGCTTTTACTGCCGCCCCTCCAACTTGGTATGCCTCTAAAATATCAACTCTAGACGCACAATGTGATGCCGATCTTTGTAGTGTACTTAATTCAATTGCTCTTGTTTTACAGCCAAGCTCACTAGCAACACGGCCTGCCAAATAACTTGCTGTCCCTGTTAATTGTTTATGTCCAAATGCATCAACAAAATCCACGTTTGCTCCTAATTCACATACATACTGTCCATCTTCTAATTTAATTCCTTCTGAGACAGCAACCACAACCGATGATTTTTTTGATAAAAGTTGTTTTATCTTTTCCATAAATTTCTCCACATCAAAAGTAAGTTCTGGTAAATAAATCAAATCTGGACCTTCACAATCTTCTCCTTTTGCAAGAGCAGCAGCACCTGTAAGCCACCCTGCGTTTCTTCCCATTATTTCAACAATAGTTACTAACCCTTTATTATATTTTAAGCAAAAACTATCACAAATAATTTCTTTAACGGATGTTCCTATATATTTTGCTGCGCTACCAAATCCTGGTGTATGATCTGTCAATGCCAAATCATTGTCGATTGTCTTTGGGCAACCAATAAATCGAGTTGGCTGTCCTGTGATAATTGCATAATCCGATAATTTTTTAATGGTATCCATAGAATCATTTCCACCAATATAAATAAATGCTTCTATTTCTAAACGATTTAAAATTTCAAAAATCTTCTCATACAAAGCCATATCTTCATGAATCTCTGGAAGCTTGTATCTACAAGATCCCAAATATGCAGCTGGCGTTCTTCTCAAGATTTCTGAATCTAATTCATTTGTAATATGCTCTGAAAGATCAATATACTGTTCTTCCAGTAATCCTTGTATTCCATATCGCATTCCATATACTTTTTTTGCACCTCTGTCTTTAGCTGTACGATATACACCAGCTAAACTGGAGTTAATTGCCGCTGTTGGTCCCCCTGATTGTCCTACGATTACATTTCCCTTCATAATGCATTACCTCCGTATTCTTATCTAATACCACTATTTTAGTGCATTATGACTTTTTTGTAAAGATAATATATATTATTTTATGCATTTTGCATAATTTTCTTTTTTAATATTAAACATTGAAATAAATAGTAGGTTTTATTTTATCGACTCTAAGTTGTTTGTTGGTGTTAGACTCATTAATCATCAAGTAGTATCTTTGATACTTTGAGTATTATTATAAGAATGAAACATTATAAAATAAAACTTTTTCTTGATTATACAAAAATACACTAATCTTTAAAGATTAGTGTATTTTTGTAATTCTAAGTACGTGGGCGAGAAGATTCGAACTCCCGACCTTTTGGTCCGTAGCCAAACGCTCTATCCAGCTGAGCTACGCCCACATATTCCTTAAAGATATGCCGCAGACCGGAATCGAACCGGTACGGGAGTATAAGTCCCGCAGGATTTTAAGTCCTGTGCGTCTGCCTGTTCCGCCACTGCGGCATAATGGGACCAACAGGGCTCGAACCTGTGACCCCCTGCTTGTAAGGCAGGTGCT
>JAHHTN010000150.1 GCA_020024645.1 Faecalimonas sp. | reverse complement strand
GTCACAAGCTACATGTGTATTTAGATCAATCAGATGAGCATAGTGAATATTTTGTTAAGAATACATTACAGTATATAGATGAAAGAGAAAATGAAAATCCAGACATGGATTTATTACTGAGTCATTTTTTGGGAATGGATGCAGAACGGTTGAATGTGATAGAAGTTTCAGAAAATGTTATGGTTAAAGAAACATATGAACATTTTGAAGATACTATTAAAAATTTGTATGAATTTATTCATATTTTTAAAGCAGATTTGAAAGGTATTGAAATAGATAGGAAAGAAGATCACGACGTATATATTTGCAGTTTAATAATGATATATGATTCTTATAAAATTCACGCAGAATTTGAGAGTACAGGAATAAAGAAACTTATTAAGTTATATGCATATTTCAGAGAAATTGTTCGAGGTGGAATTGTTTTTATTGATGAGTTTGATTCCAATCTTCATGATGTTTATTTGTGTGCATTATTGGAATATTTAATGGAATATGCTGAGGGACAACTTTGTTTTACTACGCATAACGTAGGGCCAATGGATATTCTGAAAAAACACAAAAAATCAATAGATTTTTTATCGATAGATGGAAAGATATATCCGTGGGTAACAAATGGGAACTATTCACCATCAAAACTTTATAGAAATGGTATGATTGAGGGCTCTCCATTTAATGTAGATTCAATTGATTTTATTGGGATTTTCGGATTAAATGAGGAGGAGGAATAATGGGTCTTCAATTGATTTTTGTGGTTGAAACAAATAAAAAATGTAAATCGGATTGGATTTATATAAAAGACACAATTGACCGTTTTTATCAATATGACCAAGCGCAAATTAAACTTAGTCCTATATACATGGATGGAAAAGGAAAATATAAAAATAAAGAAAAAGAAATTTCTAGTTTGATTTCTCAATACGCAGCGGGGGCTAAGACTAATCAATCTAAAGTTATATTTTGCTTTGATTGTGATGATTATGATAGTAAACCAGAAGATGCAGATTTCTTAAGTAATGCTAAACGTTATTGTAGTGAAAAGGGATATGACTTTATATGGTTTTGCAAAGATATCGAACGCGTATATTTAGGTAAAAAGGTGGATGACAGCTGTAAGAAGAAGGAGTCTGCAATATTTAAGGCAAAAAAATTAATTAATGAAGTAGACGAAAGTAGATTGGCTGTTAATACCTATCGAGCTAATACGAGTTGTATTATGAATGTAATTGGTAAATATTTACGTAGAAAGTAAATTAGTTTAGGGTAAGAAAAATATAAGGTGGTTGGAAAATAAAATACTGTTATAAACATTGGGGAAAATATGGTTTATTACATGAGTAATGAATCAAATATATTTAGAAGGGGGTATATATGGATATAAAGGAAACTTTCAAAGCAGAGGTGGCAAAACAGTTACCTATTAAAGAAATATACGATGATTTAGCGCATCCAGCATTAAGTACAGTTGGTCAGACGTTACAAGGAGCAACAAAAGTTGCTTTAGCACCAATTTCTGCTATGGTTTGGGGATATGATAAAATAGCAGATTATTTGAATGTGGCAATACCAAAATATTTTGAAAAGAAAAAGATAGAGACAGAAAAAATAATATCACCTGATCCAGCGGTTGCGGTTCCATTGGTAGAAGCTATGCGATATACATCGCATAAACCGGAATTGAGAGAAATGTTTACGAATTTGCTAGGTGCTTCAATGAATTGTGAAGTTATTGATGAACATCCTGCATTTGTAGAGATTATTAAGCAATTAACTTCAGACGAATGTAAAATGCTTAAAGCTTTGTATAAAGATAATGTATTACCAATGATGAAACTACGAATAAAATTAGATAAAGAAGAGGGAGAGGTGGATGTAACACCATATTTTAGTGATTTATGTTATGTTGTAGGATGTCATCATCCTCAGAAGTTTCCGGAATATTTAGATAATTTACATAGACTTGGTTTGGTTGAAGTTGATTATGATCGTTATTTAACTAATAATCAATACTATGAAAAATTAAAAGAACATAAGGCGTTTGCAAATGTTGTATCTACTGAAACATCTACAATTATTGAAAAGAAGAGTATATATAAATTGAGTGAAATGGGGAAAAAGTTTTGTAGTATATGTTTGGAATAACTTCTTATACATAAGGTACAGTAGATTTGAAGTGTAGTGATAAGTAATGAAACGCTGTGGATTTGTAACATGTTTGCAACAATATACCATGTAAATACTGTAAACTCAACAATCTCAAGTTCTCAAAACGTTAATTTCGATTATCGAAAAGAGAATACAAAAAGTATACAAA
>JAHHTN010000015.1 GCA_020024645.1 Faecalimonas sp. | reverse complement strand
ACCTGTGACCCCCTGCTTGTAAGGCAGGTGCTCTCCCAGCTGAGCTATGATCCCATATAGTAGCGGGAACTGGATTCGAACCAGCGACACTACGGGTATGAACCGTATGCTCTAGCCAACTGAGCTATCCCGCCATATTCTGTTTTAAATTATATGGGACCAACAGGGCTCGAACCTGTGACCCCCTGCTTGTAAGGCAGGTGCTCTCCCAGCTGAGCTATGATCCCATATAGTAGCGGGAACTGGATTCGAACCAGCGACACTACGGGTATGAACCGTATGCTCTAGCCAACTGAGCTATCCCGCCATATTCTGTTTTAAATTATATGGGACCAACAGGGCTCGAACCTGTGACCCCCTGCTTGTAAGGCAGGTGCTCTCCCAGCTGAGCTATGATCCCATATAGTAGCGGGAACTGGATTCGAACCAGCGACACTACGGGTATGAACCGTATGCTCTAGCCAACTGAGCTATCCCGCCATATTTTATTGTTTGCAACTCAAACCTGCTTCGTTATTATACTATTATATTTATTGAATTGTCAACACTTTTTTTACTTTTTTTATTTTTAACGAGATTTGCCAAAATAAACTCGACTATTCGAATTATTTTGGCAAATCCTTTTATCTTCCAAAAACTGTATTATACCACACCCTGTGCCATCATTGCTTCAGCCACCTTTTCAAATCCTGCAATATTTGCTCCTGCAACATAATCGCCTTTCATATTATATTTTTCAGCAGCTTCTATCATGTTATGACAGATATTTACCATAATATCCTTCAATTTCCCATCCACTTCTTCAAAACTCCAGCTCAATCTTTCGCTATTCTGAGACATTTCTAGTGCGGATGTAGCTACACCCCCTGCATTTGCAGCTTTACCTGGGGCAAATAACACACCATTTTTCTGAAAATATTCTGTCGCTTCCAATGTAGTAGGCATATTTGCACCTTCTGCAACCGCAATAACTCCATTTGCAACTAACGCTTTCGCATCTTCCAAATTCAATTCATTCTGTGTTGCACATGGAAGAGCAATATCAACTTTAACAGACCATACACCTGTCCCTTCGTGATACTCTGCATTCGGTCTATATTTTATATATTCTGTTAATCTTTCACGTTTTACTTCTTTGATTTCTTTTAACGCTTCCAAATCTATTCCTTCAGAATCGTAAATCCAGCCTGTAGAGTCACTTACTGTTACAACTTTTGCTCCCAACTGTTGTGCTTTTTCTGTAGCATAAATTGCCACATTACCAGCACCTGAAACAGCAACTGTTTTCCCCGCAAGATCAATCCCATTCAATTTTAACATTTCTTCTGTTAAATACAAAAGCCCATATCCTGTTGCTTCTTTTCTTGCTAGTGAACCACCGTAACTTAATCCTTTTCCTGTAAGCACACCTTCATATACTCCACGAATACGTTTATATTGGCCAAATAAAAATCCAATTTCTCTCGCTCCTGTTCCGATATCACCTGCTGGAACATCAGTATCAGCACCAATATATTTACATAATTCGGTCATAAAACTCTGACAAAATCTCATAATCTCTCTATCTGATTTTCCTTTAGGATCAAAGTCACTCCCACCTTTTCCTCCACCGATTGGAAGTCCTGTCAATGAATTTTTAAACACTTGTTCAAATCCCAAGAATTTGATGATTCCTAAATTTACAGAAGGATGTAAACGTAATCCACCTTTATAAGGACCGATTGCACTGTTAAACTGAACTCGGTATCCTGTATTGACATGAACTTGACCATTATCATCTACCCAAGGTATGCGAAATTTAAACTGTCTTTCTGGTTCTACCATTCTTTCTAATAAAGCATCTCTTCTATACTGTTCCTCATTTGCCTCTACAACAACACGCAAAGATTCCAATACTTCTTTTACTGCCTGATGAAATTCCGGTTCTGCCGGATTTTTCTTTACTACTAATTCGATTACCTCATCTACATATGACATAACTTCTACCTCCTAATTCAAAATCAGCCGTGCAGACTATCTTCTGTACGGCTTTTGTGTTTTTAACACTTTATTAGTATAATGTATTATCTTATGAAATTCAAGAACTATTTTTTTTATAAAATCTTTATACTATACTGCTTTTCTTTATACTCTTTTAATTATTAAACTCTTATTATTTATATGATTTGACTATTTTTAGTAAAGAGGTAATTTATTATGTCAACTATACATAAAGTTCAAAATTATTTTCTTCATCTTTCTCCGATGAAGATTCTTTTATTTGGGTATTGTACGATCATCTTAATTGGTTCATGCCTTTTAAGTCTTCCAGTTGCTGTACGTCAGCCACAAGATGCAAATTTCTTTACAGGATTTTTTACCGCAACTTCAGCAACTTGCGTAACTGGACTAATTAAAGTTGATACTTACACTCATTGGTCTTTTTTTGGACAAGTTGTTATTCTTGGTCTAATACAAGTAGGCGGAATCGGATTTATGACTCTTTGTATTTCGATTATGACTATTACTAAGAGAAAAATTGGGCTTGTATCTCGTTCATTGATGCAAAACTCCGTATCAGCACCACAAATTGGTGGAATTGTTAAGATGACACGTTTCATTATAATAGGTACGTTTCTTATCGAAGGACTAGGTGCACTTTTACTTTCTTTCCATTTTTGCTCCTTATTTGGACTAAAAAAAGGCATTTGGTATTCTATATTCCACAGTATTTCCGCTTTTTGTAATGCTGGATTTGATTTAATGGGAACTGTACAACCATACTCTTCTCTAACCGGAGAAATTGGAAATTGGTATGTAAACATCATCATCATGTTACTTATTATTATTGGAGGTCTTGGATTTTTTGTATGGCATGATATTCTTACAACGAAATGGCATTTTCATAAAATGCACTTACATACAAAACTTGTACTATCCGTAACCGTTTTTCTTATTGTAGGTGGTGGTTTACTTCTATTTATTTGTGAACAAGGTACTCCTATGTTTGAAAAGCTTTCTTTATCTGAACAATTAGCAGCCTCAAGTTTTCAATCAGTTAGTTCAAGAACCGCGGGATTTAATACAATTGATCTTGCTAGCCTTACACAGACAGGGCAATTTATTATGATTCTCCTCATGCTTGTAGGTGGTTCACCCGGATCAACTGCTGGTGGAATTAAAACAACTACTTTCGCTGTACTTTTTCTTTCTGTCCTTACTACATTCCGAAACCGAAAATCTTCGGAAATCTTCGGAAGACGTTTGGAGGATTGTATTACAAGGAAAGCAACTTGTGTATTTATTTTATACATCACACTTTCTTTATCCATCGGAATGTTTATTTCTCGTATAGAAGAAATAAACTTACTGGATTCTATTTTTGAAAGTGTATCTGCTATTGCAACAGTAGGTTTAACAACAGGAATAACTCCTGGATTGAGTACTCTTTCTCATAGTCTTCTTGCCTTTTTAATGATATTCGGAAGAGTTGGCTCATTAACAATGCTTTTAGCATTCTCATTTACAAAAAAACAAGCACCTTCAACATCACCGTTGGAGAAAATTCAAATTGGATAATGGAGTGAATATACTATGAAATCTATTTTAGTTATTGGACTTGGGCGTTTTGGTCGCCATATGACAAAAAAATTTATTGAGGAAGGAAACTCTGTCCTTGCCATCGAAAAAAATGAAGAACGTGCGGATAACGCCATTGATATTTTAAATGATATCCAAATCGCAGACGCTACAAATGAGTCTTTCATTAAATCTTTAGGTATTAATAATTTTGATTTATGTGTTGTTGCCATTGGCGATAATTTCCAAAGCGCCTTAGAAATTACAGTTCTTTTAAAAGATTTTGGAGCAAAATATATTCTAGCACGTGCTTGCCGTGATGTTCATCGCAAATTATTACTTAGAAATGGGGCTGACCACGTTGTCTATGCTGAACGAGAAATGGCTGAACGTCTTGCAATAAAATATGGTTCCAAAAATATCTTTGACTATATCGAACTCACACCTGATACAGCCATATGTGAAATTGCTGTTCCAGCAAATTGGATAGGTAAAAGCATTATTGAAAAAGCAATTCGAAATCGTTATAACATCAGTATTCTTGCAATAAAAAAAGAGGGGGAAATCTTCCCTCTTCCTCATCCAGAACATATTTTCACTAAAAGTGAAACTTTAATTATTATGGGACATAAAAAAGTAATTCATTCATTTACTTACTAATTGGTACATGTATCATCCGATAGCCGACTCCAACGTGAGTTTGTATGTATTGTGGATTTTGTGGGTTTTCTTCAATCTTCTTTCGTAGGGTTGCCATGAAAACCCGTAAAGATGCCACATCACTTTCCCATGAATTTCCCCAAATTTCTCTCGTCAGATATGTATGAGTCATTACTTTCCCAACATTTTTTGATAATAAAACAAGTAATTTATATTCTATAGGTGTTAAATGCAATTCTCTTTCTTTTATATAAGCACATCCAGATGCATAATTAATCCGTAATTCACCATTAACAAATTCCGTCTGTTCAAAATTAGAATAAACTTTACAACTTTCTCTACGTAATACTACACGAATTCTCGCCAACAACTCATCAACAGAAAAAGGTTTTGTCAAATAATCATCAGCTCCTGAATCCAAAGCTAATATTTTATCTTTATCTTCACTTCTTGAACTAATTACAATAATTGGTACATTTGACCAAGAACGTACTTTCTGTATTACCTCTATTCCATCTATGTCTGGAAGTCCCAAGTCAAGTAGTAATACATCTGGTTTCTGCGATGCCACTTCTAAAAGCCCTTGCATTCCATTAGATACAGCATGAAAACGATATTCCTGTGCTTCCAGTATGGTCGTAATTAAACTGCGAATAGCTTTATCATCATCCACAACTAATATCAATGGTTTATTCATCTTCTTCTTCTCCTCTTATCTGCCATTTCATATATCGCCATTATAACACAACATATTTTTTCAGCAACCTTTATTATGACAAATTTTTTCACACAAAAAACGGGGAGTCTACACTCCTCCGTTTTCTATGTATACTTTTATTTAAAATATTTTACGCCAGATTCAAATATCTTCATATCTTGCTCTCCAAAGATATTAATTGCAACTCCATCTCCACGTCGCTCAGAATGAGCCATTTTACCAAGCACACGGCCATCTGGACTTGTAATACCTTCAATAGCTTTATACGAACCATTTGGATTCCATTCTTCATCCATAGTAATATTACCATTCAAATCGCAATATTGTGTTGCTACTTGACCATTAGCAAACAGTTCTTTTAGCACATCCTCAGATGCTACAAAACGTCCTTCTCCATGCGAAGCTGGATTCGTATAAACCCCTCCAAGTTCCGCTCCTTGTAACCATGGTGATTTATTCGTTACCACTTTTGTATAAACCATTTTAGAAATATGACGTCCTATTGTGTTATATGTCAATGTTGGTGCATTTTCTGTTTGACCACAAATTTTTCCATAAGGTACTAGTCCTAATTTAATCAACGTTTGGAATCCATTACAAATTCCAAGTACAAGACCATCTCTTTCATTAATTAATTTTTCTACTGCCTCTTTTAACTTAGCATTCTGGAATGCAGTCGCAAAGAATTTAGCAGAACCATCTGGTTCATCTCCAGCACTAAATCCGCCTGGGAACATAATCATTTGAGATTGTCCAATAATTTTTTCAAATTCAGCAACCGAATCACGAATATCTGCTGCATCTAGATTACGGAAAATTTTTGTAACAACATCAGCACCTGCACGTTCAAATGCTTTCGCACTATCATATTCACAATTTGTTCCTGGGAATACCGGAATAAACACTGTAGGTTTTGCAACTTTATTTTTACATACATAAATATTTGAAGTTTCGTATAGTTTGTTTTCAATTAGAGTTTTTTCTTTATTTTCTCCCGATACAGAAGGAAATACTTTTTCAAGTGGTGCTTTCCATGTTGCTACCGCTTCATCTAATCCTATTGTCATATCTCCATATGTAATTACGCCCTTATCAGTCACTTCTCCAATAACTGCATAAGAGATTGTAAGATTATCCACTTCATTTGCTGGAACTTCTGCAACCATATCTCCAAAATAACAAGCAAATAAATCCTCTTTTTCTACAGTTGGATAAATTTCTATACCCATTCCATTACCAAAAGCCATTTTACTTACAGCAGCGGCAATTCCATGACGATCTAATGCATACGCAGATACAATTTTTCCAGCTTGTACATCATTTCTAAATTTACCATACTGTTCCATAACACTTTCATATACCGGTAAATCATATTTATCTGTATCAATATGAAGCCATACCAACTTATTCCCTGCTGTTTTTAATTCTGGTGTAATAATATCATTTTGTTCCGCAACATCTACCGCAAATGATACCAATGTAGGAGGAACATCAATATCTTGGAATGTACCTGACATACTATCTTTTCCACCTATTGATGCAAGTCCTAGACCTAATTGAACACTGTACGCTCCTAATAATGCCGCAAACGGTTGACTCCATCTACTTGGCTCTTCTGTCATACGACGGAAATATTCTTGGAAAGTCAAATGAATCTTCTTATAATCTCCACCATTAGCAACAATTTTCGCTACAGATTCAAGAACTGCATACACTGCACCATGATACGGACTCCAACTAGACAAGTATGGATCAAATCCATAACTCATCATTGTTACTGTATCACATTTTCCTTTTAACACTGGCAATTTAGCAACCATTGATTGTGTTTCTGTCATCTGATATTTTCCACCATGTGGCATAAAGACAGAACCTGCACCAATCGAACCATCAAACATTTCTACAAGACCTTTTTGCGAACATACATTTAAGTCCTGTAATGTATCTAACCACTTTCCTTTAACATCATCTACTTTTGAGCGAACAAGAACACTATTTTCTCTATTTGGCACATCTACCTTAACTGTTGTTTCTTGATGAGCTCCATTTGTATCAAGAAATGCTCTTGAAATATTTACAATTTCTTTTCCTCTCCAGTTTAATACAAGTCTAGGACTTGCTGTTACAACAGCAACTTCAATAGCTTCAAGATTTTCTTCTTTTGCATATCCTAAAAATTTCTCTACATCTTTTGGATCCACAACGACAGCCATACGTTCCTGAGATTCAGAAATAGCAATCTCTGTTCCGTCAAGTCCTGCATATTTTTTAGGAACTTTATCTAAATCTACTTTTAATCCCGCTGCAAGTTCTCCAATTGCTACAGAAACTCCACCCGCACCAAAGTCATTACATTTTTTAATTAATTTACTTACTTCTTCTCTTCTGAATAAACGTTGAATTTTACGTTCTGTTGGTGGATTTCCTTTTTGCACTTCTGCCCCACATGTTTCAATAGATTCTTCTGTATGTACTTTAGATGAACCCGTTGCTCCCCCACAACCGTCACGTCCTGTACGTCCACCTAATAAGATAATAATATCACCAGGATCTGATGTTTCTCTAATTACTGCTCTTCGTGGAGCAGCACCAAGAACCGCACCAATTTCCATACGTTTTGCTACATAATCAGGATGATAAATCTCTTTTACTGCCCCTGTTGCAAGTCCAATCTGATTACCATAAGAACTATACCCATGTGCAGCTCCTGTTACCAACTTTTTCTGTGGAAGTTTTCCTTTCATTGTTTCTTTAACAGAAACTGTAGGATCTGCAGCTCCTGTCACACGCATTGCCTGATAAACGTAAGTGCGTCCTGAAAGCGGGTCTCTAATTGCACCTCCCAAACACGTAGCAGCACCACCAAATGGTTCAATCTCCGTTGGATGATTATGTGTCTCGTTTTTAAAATTCACAAGCCATTCTTCTTCCACTCCATCTACAGTAACGGGAACAACAATACTACAAGCATTAATTTCTTCTGATTCTTCCTGATCTGTTAATTTACCATCTCTTTTTAGTTTACGCATTGCCATAAGTGCTAAATCCATCAGACATACGAATTTATCTTCTCGTCCTTTGAAAATTTCACTATGATCTGATAAATATTGTTTATATGAATTAACAATCGGTTCTTTGTAATCACCTTCGCCAAATGTCACTTCTTTCAACTCTGTTGAAAATGTTGTATGACGACAATGATCAGACCAATATGTATCTAATACACGGATTTCTGTCATAGAAGGATCTCTATCTTCTTCTCCTTTAAAATATCCTTGAATATGCAGAAAATCTTTGAACGTCATAGCTAGGCCCAAAGAATCATATAATTCTTTTAACTCTGTCTCTGCCATATCTTTAAAACCATTAAAAATCTTTACATCTTCTGGTTCTTCAAATGTAGTCAAAAGCGTTTCTGGCTTTTCTGAATCCGCTTCTCGTGAATCTACTGGATTAATACAATGTGTTTTCACTGCGTCAAATTCTTCGTCTGAAATATTTCCTTCTATAACATAAGTAGTAGCAGTTTTGATTACCGGTTGTTCATCTTCTTTAATAAACTGTACACACTGAACTGCTGAATCTGCACGCTGATCAAACTGTCCTGGCAAATATTCTACCGAAAACACTCGACTCCCCTCAGCTACATCAAATGTTTCCTGATACAATACATCTACAGGAGGCTCTGCAAACACTCCGTTACACGCTCTCTCAAATGTTTCTTCCGAAAGATTTTCAATATCATAACGATTTAATACTCTTACATTTGTAATCGTCTTAATTCCTAAATAGTTTTCTACTTCTTGACGTAACTCTTTTGCATGTACTGCAAATTCTGGTTTTTTTTCTACATATACGCGTTTTACACTACTCATAATTTCCTCCATCTTAATAGGTACATTTACTTCTAGTTGCATTTTAACTCATTTTATTTCATTAAAGAAATTAATATATCTTAATTTATTAATAAGTTTCACTTATTTTATTTCTTTGACTGCGATAAATACAAAAACTTGCTATAAAGTTTACTACCAATGCTATCGTCACAAAAATTCCTATTCTCACAGAAAAATCTACAAAAAAGCCTTCTGGTAACATACGAATCATTAAGTCTGTGTCTGGATCTAAAAGCCACAAATCATTATCAAAAAAAATCTCATGGAACTTTACAAAATATTTACTAAAATCCTTTGAAAATATATACCCAATTCCGACTCCTGCTATGATCATTATACTAGTAATTCCCATATACCATTTAGCTAGAAGCATTTTCCACTTTGCTCTTGAATAAATTAAAATGATTACTCCTACTATCATAATAATAGACGCAATATTTCTTAACTTTATTCCTCCCAAAAATATATTCTGTACATCTTCCATATGTTGTTTTTCTCTGTTATTAAAAAATTCTCGTTCTTCGCCATCTACTGTTGTGCTTACAATCAAATCTGTTCGCTTTCCATGTAAATAATCCATCATTTCATAGGTAACAAACATCACATCTTCCATCTTCATTTCTAAATCATCTAAAACCTGATATTTCTCATATTCCTTTTCATAAAAACGAAAATCCACATAAATTGCTAACTCTGCAGAAGCAATAAGTAGAACAATGATTGTCGAAACTACTGTTAAACAAGCAACTATTCTATGTATTATTCTCATTTTCTTCCTTTCTTCACAGCAAATCAATTACATTTTTTTCTTATGAATTTATTATATCATTCTCTTATTATATAGTCATTCTTTTTTATCTTGTAATTCTCTCCATTATATCTTATAATACTTTTAGTTTTATAAGGAGGACTAATAATGGATATCAACTATGAATTATATAAAGTTTTTTACTACGTGGCAACCACTTTGAGTTTCTCGGAAGCATCAAAACAACTTTTTATTTCTCAATCTGCCGTTAGCCAATCAATTAAAGCTCTGGAGAAAAAATTGGAACAAACTTTATTCATCCGCAGCACAAAAAGAGTGCAACTTACACCAGAAGGAGACATTTTACTTCGTCATATCGAACCAGCAATGAACTTGATCAAACGGGGAGAAGCTCAAATAATGGACTCTGTATCTACCGGAGGACAAATTCGTATCGGGGCGAGTGACACTATATGTCGTTACTTTTTAGTTCCTTATCTAGAAAAATTTCATAAAGATTTTCCTAGCATACACATCAAAGTAACAAATCAGACCTCTTTAAAATGTGTGGATTTACTTGAATCTGGGCAGGTTGATTTAATTGTTACCAATTATCCAAATACAAATTTAGGAAATTTAGCTACAGTAAAAAAAATCAAAGAATTTCAAGATGTGTTTATTGCAAATAATGATTTTAAAGAATTAAAAGGACGAAAACTTTCTTTCAAAGAATTGTTGAATCACCCTATTCTCATGCTCGATCGCAAAAGTACAACAAGCGAATTTCTTCATAGCCTTTTTCAACAACAACAACTTGATCTCGTTCCAGAAATTGAACTAAGTAGCAATGATCTTTTAATCGATCTTGCACGAATCGGGCTTGGTATCGCATTTATCCCTGATTTTTGTGTACCAAAATCAAAAAATCTGTTTATTGTAGACACCGAATATGAATTGCCAAAACGCCAACTAGTTGTTGCACATAATGAACACGTACCAACTTCTAAAGCTACTTTAGAATTTTTGAAATATTTTGAATAACATTAAAACGGGATGTATTTTTTATAAACACATCCCGTTTTACTATTGCTTTTCATTTTTATTACGTTCCCAAAATTCCTCCACATATTTACTCACATTATCCAAATCACTTCTTTTTACATCCAGCCACTCTTTTGGGAAAATTTCTCGACATTGTCTTTGCAAGAAGCGATCATCTAGTAATAAAATAATTCCTCTGTCTTTTTCTGTCCGAATAACTCTTCCTGCAGATTGCAAAACTTTATTCATTCCCGGATAAAGATATGCATATTCAAAACCTTTTCCTTTTTTTTCTTCAAAATATCCTCTCAAAATCTCACGCTCATGGCAAATTTGTGGAATCCCCGTACCTACAACAAATACTCCAACCAACCTTTCTTCTGTTAGATCAATCCCCTCTGAAAAGATCCCCCCCATAACACATAATCCAAGTAAATTTCCATTTCGCTCTTTCGAAAACTCATCCAAAAATTCTTCTCTTTTTTCTTCTGTCATTATTTTTTCTTGTAAAAGATATGTTGTTTTTTCTAGTCTATTTTCTTCTAACATTTCATATACATTTTCCATAAATTGATATGATGGGAAAAATGCAATGTAATTTCCTTTTTTCGCTTCTAAAGTTTTCATAATGTATGAAGCAATTTTCTTGTACATTTGCGCATTTCTCAAAGTGTATTTACTACTCACATCACTTCCTATTATAATTTCTCTATTTTTTTCTTCAAACGGAGAATTCACATAAATAGCATAATCGTCTTTTTCCGTACTAAGCAACTGCTTATAATAATAAATCGGAAGAAATGTCGCAGAAAAGAAAATTGTACTATTTCCTTTTTCTAAACATTTTTGCAAATTTGTCGCTGGATTCACACAAAAAAGTTTAAGTTTAAATTTTTCATCCTCGTCTAATTCCGCATAAATTTTATAGTTCTCATCTAAAATATCATATACATTTAAAAATGTACGAACATGAAAAAAGAATTCCAATAACCCATCTTTCACATCTCCCCTTTCACATTCTTCCATAAATCTTTCCAGTTCCATCAAAAGATTTGTCATACTAATAGAAAATTGTCCTAGTGATTGGTATATTTCACATCCCCTACAAGATCTCTTTAATTCTAAAAGTTCTCGATTACAAATATCAAGTTTTCTTTCCAATTTTTTATCTAAATTTTTTACAATCCGTTTTGCCTCCAAAAATTCCTCTTTAAATATAGTCGCACTATACATTTCCCTCCCACGTTCAACAAGATTATGTGCTTCATCAATAAGAAATATATATTCTCCTTTTACTTCATCTGAAAAAAAACGACGTAAATGTGCATTGGGATCAAAAACATAATTGTAATCACAAATAACTATATCTGTCCACAATGCTACATCCAAAGACATTTCAAATGGACAAACATTGTGTTTCTGCGCATAAAATTCTATATTTTCTCTACTCATCTCATTTGTTGTTGTAACCATATCATAAACTGCATCATTTACTCTATCGTAATGTCCTTTTGCATACGGACATTTCTCTGGATTACATTCTTTTTCTTCGCTAAAACAAATCTTTTCTTTTGCTGTTAATGTAATAACTTTACATTGCAATCCCTGACTTTTCAATAATTGAAATCCTTGTTCGACAACAGTTCGCGTAATTGTTTTTGCTGTTAAATAGAAAATTTTTTTCCCCAGTTCTTCACCTATCGCTTTTACAGAGGGGAATACCGTTGCCATTGTTTTTCCCACTCCTGTTGGTGCTTGAATAAACAACTTCTTTTTTCGTAATATTGTTTTATATACAGATATAGCAAGATCTTTCTGCCCCTTTCGGTATGTATACGGAAAATCTAATTTCTTAATAGATGCATTTCTTTTCTTTTTCCAATCCATTTGAAAATCAGCCCACTTCTTGTATTCATTAATCAAATGATAGAACCATATTTCTAATTCTTTCAACAGATAAGTCTCTTTGAACCTTTTTATCTCTTCTGTTTCTAAATTACAATAGGTCATCTGTACAGAAATTTCTTCTAAATCTTTCTGTTGCCCATATATATACGCATAACATTTTGCTTGTGCAAGATGAACTGTTTTGGGTTCTTCTAACTGCTCTAATGTACAAAAAACCCCTTTTATTTCATCTATTGTAATTTCTTCTTCCTCTATAATTCCATCTGCTCGTCCTTCTAACTGTAAATCATATTTTTCTGTATGTAATACTATTTTCAAAGGCACTTCTGCATGATAAGAGGAAGGCATTTGTTTCTGAATTTTACGATGCATTTTACTACCAAGTTGCATAGCTTCTTTTTCTGCAGTTCTTGATATACGATTATCTATGTCACCTTTCCGCAAAATAAATTCTACAAGATTTCTTACAGAAATTTTAATTAATTCTTTATTCATAATCTCCCCATACTTTTCATTTTCTATCATTATACACGGTAATACTATAAACTTTTTCTTTTAGCAAAATTACATGCTATATAACTAAAAAAGGAGGGAACAACAGTTCTCTCCTCTTTCTTATTCAGTTTTATGCCACACAATATTTTTGTATCATTTTCTCAAATTCCGCATTCTTCTTTGCACATTTTACTGTCAATACTTTTGTTAAGTCCAAACTTAATACACCAAGAATAGATTTTGCATCAATAATAAACCTGTTGTAAGATATATCAATATCAAAATCGCACTTTTCTGCTAAAGTCACAAAATCTTTCACTTCTGATGTTTCAGACAGTCTAATTTTATATTCGCGTTTCATCTATAGACCCTCTTTCTATTTCATATCAAACTTTGTCTATTTGAGCCATCTATTATTATCTCACATCTAATCAAGACCGTCAATAGTTTATTTTACTAAATAGATTTTCAATTACAACTCTCTTCTTGTGTAAACTCCACTATATTTTTTCTATATTTTAACGGTAAATGTTGTCTTTGCAGAGCATGATTCTTCCTTTCTTCAATAGAAATACTTTTACAAGTCTCTTTCCATAAATTTTCCATTTGTTTTTCTTTTTCAGAATATATCTTAGTTTTTATGCAATCAGGTGTTTCATCAATAACCCAAAAACAATTTTTACTTTTCTGATGTACAATAGTTGTACTATGTATACTATCATAAATCATCCAATTTTCTAATGGAAGATGATTCGAAAAATGATCTGCAATACATATAAGGATTTGATTTTCTGGTTCTATTTCTGCAAATAGTATTCCATTAGAAAGTTCTCTAAACCGTAAAATTTCTTTAAAAAAATGGACTTCATTTGATACTCTTCTACTCAACTCAAACACTTTATACACATCTTTGTTTCCTAAATGATTACTTATCTTTCTACTATCACAAATATTTCTTGCTTCAATCATCATTCCTAATATAGCATCTCCTCTTCTAGTATCTTTTGAAAGAATAGCATGACAAATTTCCCTATATGCATCTATTCCCAAATGTTTCAGAATCATCTTTTCTACAGCAACCGATTTATGATATATAGCTTCACTTTCTTCATATTCACAAAACAATTCCTGTTCTATATTCCCTTTTAATGCAATCCCCAATTCATCTCTATTCTTTTTTGTTCTCCATGCATCATAAATACCTAACGCCGTATTTTCACAAACAAATATTTTTTTCATTGAAAATCTGTTTCTTGTGTTGCCCCTATAATCATTTGTGTACTTTGTCCCGCCGGAACAAACTTAGGCGCTTCTTTATATAAAGCCACCTCATGTCTATTCTCATTCATAATATTTTGAACAAATCGCATTTGTTTTAATATATTCAGTTTTTCTTCTATAGCCATCTTCTCTACAATTTTCATTAAACACCTCGAATATACGTTCTTTTTATTATCTTACCACGCAGAACGTATGTTTGCAATTATTTTCACATAAAAAGGGATGCCTTTTATTCCATGCATCCCTTTTATAAAAACTATATTAATTTTTCAATAGCATCCTTTAAATACTCATGATGCACTTCATAGAATTTTTCCTGTTCTACCATTTCTGCTAATTTTGGATCAATTGGCATTTTCCCAAGTACATCAATATTCAATTCCTTCGCAATCTCATCTACTCGGCTCTCGCCAAATACTGAAATTTTCTTTTTACAATCAGGACATTCTAGATAACTGAAATTTTCCACAATTCCCAAAATAGATATGTCCATCTGTCTCGCCATATAATAAGCCTTTTTCACAATCATCTGAACTAAATCCTGCGGAGAAGAGACAATCACAACACTATCAACCGGAAGTGATTGGAACACTGTAAGCGGAACATCTCCTGTTCCAGGAGGCATATCTACAAATAAATAATCTAAATCACCCCAAAGCACTTCATTCCAAAACTGTTTTACTACTCCAGCAATAATTGGACCTCTCCAAATAACAGGTGTATCTTCTGAATCCAACAAAAGATTTACGGACATAATTCTTGTCTCATCTTTTGCTATGCACGGAAACATACCTAATTCATTTCCCACTGCATGTTCATGAATACCGTACATTTTGGGAATAGATGGTCCTGTAATATCCGCATCAAGAATACCTACAGAATATCCTTGTTCTCTCATCATTCTAGCAAGCGAAGCTGTTACCATTGACTTTCCAACTCCACCTTTACCGCTGACAACCCCAATCACTTTTTTAACATGTGTATATTCATTTGCCGGAACTTTCAAATCCATTTTACTTGGACACGAACTAGCGTGTTCGCAAGATGAACAACTTTCCGGTGAACATGAACTATTCTTTTCCTGTTCTTCCATTTCTTTCACTTCCTATTCTTCTACTACTGCAATCATTTCTACTTCACAAAGCACGTTTTTCGGTAAAGTTTTTACCGCAACACAACTTCTTGCTGGCTTAGATGTAAAATATTTTGCATAAACTTCGTTAAATGCTGCAAAATCCGCCATGTCGCTCAAGAAACACGTTGTTTTTAATACTTTATCAAATGAACTTCCAGCTGCTTTTAGAACTTCACCAGCATTCTTACAAACCTGTTCTGTTTGTCCTACAATATCTTCTGCCTCAACAGCATCCGTTTCTGGATTAATTGCTATTTGACCCGCAGAATAAAAAATTCCGTTATGCACATATCCTTGTGAATATGGTCCTAATGCTTTTGGTGCTTTTTCTGTTGATACTACTTTCATCCTTAAACTCTCCTTTATTATAAATTTAAAATACTACCGCATTTCAGTTATGAGGCATCTGCCAAATCATCACGGGTAACATCTTTCAGCCACTTATAACTGAAAAACCGTTTAATTGTAAATGGCAATTTAATAATTTCATCACTCATTAGTATAACATAAACTACTGGTACACTACAATGGAATATAAATGCTGCTATAGTTCCCAAAAGGATAGAGCATCCCCACATCGTTCCAACATCCAATGCTAAACCAAATTTTGTATCTCCACCAGAACGGAAAACCCCCACTACTAGCGTACAATTGACTGCTTGAGCTATAGCAAAATAAGACATAACAAAAAACATAAATACGAGGTAACCCTCCGCCTCTTTTGATAGCGCCATTGTTGCATTAGCTATTGGTATAGAAATTAAAATCACTGCTGCTCCCATAATCCCTAAAATCAAACTCACTAAAGTAAATCTTTTCCCATATGCTTTAGCATGCTCTAATTTTTTCTCCCCGATTGTTTTCCCAAGATAAATTGCCGTTGCATTTGACACACCAAATACAACAACCTGCGCCAATTGTCTAATTACCTGCGCTACTGAATTAGCCGCTACAGCTGCGCTTCCTAAATGTCCAATAATTGCCGTATTTGCCGAACTTCCCATCCCCCACATCAACTCGTTTAATACAACTGGTAGAGAATATACAAGATAGTCTTTTAACAACACTTTATCTGTACGCCACAAATCACATAAACGAATTTTTACTACTTTATTTTTTAAGTGTGCATAGCACATAACGATAATAAATTCAAGTATTCTCGATAACAACGTTCCAATAGCTGCACCACGTACACCTAAAGCTGGAAATCTGAACAATCCATAAATTAAGATCGCATTAATTGTAATGTTAGCACAAAGCGAAATCATATATACAATCGTCGCAATCACAACACGTTCAATACTCCGCATAATATTTAAATACACTTGTGTAAATGCCATAAAGATATATGAACAACCTACTATACGTAAATATTTCACACCTTCCACAATTACAGAAGGTTCATTTGTATATATTCTCATTAATGTTTCAGGGAAAAATAACGCTCCCATACCAAAAATAAGCGCAACAATACCCCCAAATCGAAGTCCCATTCCTAATATTTTTTCAATTGTTCTTGTATCGCCTTTTCCCCAGTACTGCGCTGTTAAAACCGTTGCTCCAGATGTAATCCCCATAAAAATCAATGTCATAATAAACTGAATCTGTCCAGCTAAAGAAGCACCAGAAAGTACATCTTCGCTAACCGCACCAAGCATCATAATATCTGCTGCTGTCACACCAACATTAATTAAATTTTGTAATGCCATAGGAATCACAAGCACAAGTACACTTTTATAAAATTGTTTCCAATCAATATTCAATTCATTCTTGGTTCGCCGTTCTCTCATTCCAATAAACATAATTTTCTCCTCTAATTATCCTGTTCTTTCTTTTTCAACAATGCCAATAAAAGTAATCCTGCACCAAGCATAAAAACAGAAATAAATTGGGAAGTGGATAAAATACTCACATTTCCACGTGGATCATTTCGCAAACATTCAATTAAAAATCTTCCTATACTATAAAAAATCATATAGGAAACAACGACAATTCCATCTCTTTTTTTCTTTTTAGCAATATATACCAATAAGAAAAAATGCAAAAAATCTGCCCCACTAGATAATAATTGTGTTGGAATCAAAGATATTCCATTTGGTGCAAACGGCGAATCATGAAAAACAATTCCATACCATGCACTTGTTTCTCTTCCATAGCAACATCCTGCCAAAAAACAACCAATTCTTCCGAATCCTTGTGCAAGAGCTAAGGACGGAACTGCCACATCAAAATATTTGCGCACTGGAAGTTTTTTCCATTTACAATAAAGATACGCTCCAAGTATTCCTCCAAGTATTCCTCCATAAACAACAAAGCCTTCCGAAAAACTCAATATCATCTTTGGGTTTTTCAAAATACTGTCCAGTTCTGTAAGGAAAAATAATAATTTTGCTCCAATTACTCCTCCAACAAGCCCTAAAATTCCCAAACCATATATATGATCTTCTTTTAATCCTTGTTTTTTCGCTGTCGATTCAGCAACTAAAAATGCCAAAACAATTCCAATCGCAATCATCAACCCATAACTATAAATCGTAATTGGTCCTATTTCTAATAACTTGTATTTCATCTTTTCACCTCACTTGTTTCTTATTCTACATGAAAGGAATCAAAAAATCTATTCCCTTTACATAAAAATTTCCTAAATGCCACACATCCACCTAGCATTTAGGAAACTTTTAATTTAACTTTTCATATGCTACACGCAAAGTATCCCCTGCAGTATTTTTATAATCTACTATTCCACAATAAGAAAAACCTTGCTTTTCTAAAAAACTCTTCATAGCCAAATTTTTCTTATGTGTATCTACTCTAAGACTTTTCCGATTTTGTTCCATGCATATTCTTTCTGCAAAAGAAATCATTCTTTCCGCAATCTTTTTCCCACGATACTTTTCAGACACCGCCATACGATGAATGGTCATATACGCCTGTTGATCTGTTAACCATCCTTGTCCAACTATTTCTTCATAACACACTTCAGGAACAGTTGACACAATCATAACACCTGCTATTTCAGAGTCACAAACCGCTACATAACATTCTCCTAAAGTAATATCCTGTCTAAACACATCTTCATTTGGATAACCACCCTGCCACTGATCCATATCAAACTTGCGCATAAATACTCTCGCATCTTCAATGATTCCCATTATTTTCGATAAATCAGACTCTCTCGCCTTGCGACACGCAATTTGTTCTTTCATTTTAATCCTCAAAAGTTTCTTTTAATTTATCCATAAATCCTTTTTTCTTCGGCTTTTTCTTTTCCTCTTCCACCGTTGTTTCTTCTTGATGCAAAGAATTTCCTGTTAATGCATCAAATTTACGAAGTGCCTCTTTTGCTTCTGCACTTAGTTTTTCTGGTGTCTGAATCACTAACGTTACATAGTGGTCACCACGAAGTTGTGGATTACGAAGAGAAGGAACACCTTTTCCTTTTAATCGCACTTTTGTATCCGTCTTTGTTCCTGGTTTTACCGTATAAAGCACATCTCCATCAACTGTTTTAATACGAACATCTCCACCTAAAGTTGCTTGTGCAAATGTAATTGGTGCTGTTGAAAAAATATGTACATCTTGTCTTTGGAAAATAGGATGTCTAGATACAGTAACTTCCACAAGTAAATCTCCTCTAGGACCTCCATTCACTCCTGGTTCACCTTTATCACGAATCCTTACACTTTGACCATTGTCAATCCCTGCAGGAATAGACACTTTAATTGTCTTTTTAACAGAAATATAACCTGTTCCGCTACACTCTGAACATTTTTCTCTAATAATTTTTCCGCTTCCATGGCAATCTGGACAAGTTTGTACATTTTGAACTGTTCCAAAGAAAGATTGTTGTGTATAAACAACCTGGCCTTTTCCTCCACATTTTGAGCAAGTTTCAGGGCTTGTTCCTGGTTTAGCTCCAGTTCCATTACATGTTTTACAAGGCTCTTTTAAAATAACTTCTAATTCTTTTTCACAACCAAAAACTGCCTCTTCAAATGTAATACGAACTCCTTTGCGAACATTCGCACCTTTCATTGGCCCATTATTTGCACGACCTGAACGTCGTCCACTTCCACCAAAGAAATCTCCAAAAATATCTCCGAAAATATCCCCAAAATCAGCGCTGCTAAATCCACCGAAGCCTCCTGCTCCTCCTGCACCGCCTCCTTCAAATGCAGCATGTCCAAACTGATCATATTGACGACGTTTTTCTGCATCACTTAACACGGCATACGCTTCTGAAGCCTCTTTAAATTTTTTCTCTGCCTCTGCATCTCCCGGATTCATATCAGGATGATATTTTTTGGCTAATACTCTATATGCTTTTTTCAGTGTTGCATCATCAGCATTTCTGTCAACTCCCAACACTTCATAATAATCTCTTTTTGTTTCAGCCATTTTTTATCTACCTTTCATATTTATTTACAAGGAAGTTCTGCGAAATCTGAACTTCCTCAAATTCCGCAGAACAACTTTTTACTTATTTTTTATTGAAATTAAACTTCTTTATAATCTCCGTCAACTACATCATCACCGTTAAATCCTTCTGGTGCTGGACCTGCTTGTTGCTCTGGTGCTGAACCTGCCTGCTGTGCACCTGCACCTGCTTGTTCATACATCTTTGTAAATAACTGTTGTGCACTTGCCATTAATTTTTCTTTTCCAGCTTTAATCTCTTCAACCTGTGCATCTGTAATATTTTCAGGTGTTGATTTTGCTAAAATATCTTTTAATGCTTGAATATCTGCTTCAACTGTCGCTTTTTCGTTTGCATCAATTTTATCTCCAACTTCACCTAATGCTTTTTCTGTTTGGAAAATCATTGCATCAGCATCATTTCTTGCATCAATTGCTTCTTTACGTTTTTTATCTTGTGCTTCAAATTCTGCTGCTTCTTTTACAGCCTTTTCAATATCGCTATCTGACATATTTGATCCTGCTGTAATTGTAATATGCTGTTCTTTTCCTGTTCCTAAATCTTTTGCAGATACATTTACAATACCATTTGCATCAATGTCAAATGTAACTTCAATCTGAGGGATTCCACGTGGTGCTGGAGCAATTCCATCTAGTCTAAATTGTCCAAGTGATTTGTTATCTCTTGCAAATTGTCTTTCTCCTTGTACAACATTGATATCTACTGCTGATTGATTATCTGCTGCTGTAGAGAAAATTTGACTTTTCTTTGTTGGAATTGTTGTATTTCTTTCAATTAATCTTGTTGCAATACCACCCATTGTCTCAATAGATAATGAAAGTGGAGTTACATCAAGTAATAAAATATCGCCTGCACCAGCATCTCCTGCTAATTTACCACCTTGAACAGATGCTCCTAAAGCAACACATTCATCTGGGTTTAATGTTTTACTTGGTTCTTTTCCTGTTAACTGTTTTACTTTGTCCTGAACAGCTGGAATACGTGTAGAACCACCTACTAATAATACTTGACCTAATTCAGATGCTACTAATCCTGCATCTGATAATGCTCTTGTTACAGGTTCAGCAGTTCTTTCAACTAAATCATGTGTCAATTCATCAAATTTAGCTCTTGTAAGATTCATATCAAAATGTTTTGGACCTTCTGCTGTAGCTGTAATAAATGGTAAGTTAATGTTTGTTGTTGTTGCTGAAGAAAGTTCTTTTTTTGCTTTTTCTGCAGCTTCTTTTAATCTCTGAAGTGCCATTTTATCACTAGACAAATCAACACCTTCCATGCGTTTAAATTCTGCTAACATATAGTCTGTAATTTTCTGGTCGAAATCATCTCCACCAAGTTTATTATCTCCAGCTGTTGATAATACTTCGATAACTCCATCTCCAATTTCAATAATAGAAACGTCAAATGTACCACCACCAAGGTCATATACCATGATTTTCTGTTCTTTTTCATTGTCAAGACCATATGCAAGTGCTGCAGCTGTTGGTTCATTGATAATACGTTTTACATCAAGTCCAGCAATCTTACCTGCATCTTTTGTTGCCTGACGCTGAGCATCATTAAAGTAAGCAGGAACTGTAATAACTGCTTCTGAAACCTTTTCTCCTAAATAACTTTCAGCATCTGCTTTTAATTTCTGAAGTACCATAGCTGAAATTTCTTGTGGAGAGTATTTTTTATCATCAATTGCTACCTTATAATCTGTACCCATTTCTCTTTTAATAGATGAAATTGTTTTATCTGCGTTTGTTACAGCCTGACGTTTTGCAGGTTCTCCAACTAAACGTTCTCCTGTTTTTGTAAATGCAACAACAGATGGTGTTGTTCTTGCTCCCTCTGTATTTGCAATTACTGTAGGCTGTCCACCTTCCATAACTGCTACACAACTGTTTGTTGTTCCTAAATCAATACCAATAATTTTTCCCATGATTAATTCCTCCTAAATTACTATATACTATTTATAAAGTTCTATACATTTCTAATTGCTTAGTTAGCTACTTTTACCATACTATGACGTACTACACTTTCTTTATACATATATCCTTTTTGAAATTCTTCCGCCACAATATTTTCTCCAAGTTCTTCATCCTCAATATGCATCACCGCATTATGAAAATCAGGATTAAACTCTTTTCCTACTGCTTCAATTGGCTTCACTCCAATTTCTTCCAATGTAGTCATAATTTGTTTATAAATCATTTCCATACCAGCTACAAAAGAATCTTCTTTTTGCTCGTCTGGAACTGCTGTCAACCCTCTTTCAAAGTTATCTACGACTGGTAAGATTTTTTCAACTACCTCTTTCGCTCCAATTTCGTACATTACTGTTTTTTCTTTTTCTGTACGCTTGCGATAATTATCAAACTCTGCCATCTGTCTTGTAAGTTTATCTGTCAAGTCTTCGATTTGCTCGTCTTTCTTATCTTTCTTGGGTTTGCGTTTAAATAACTTTTTATCTTTTTTATCTTCCTCAGTCGATTCTGTTTCTTCTACCTCTGCCTCTACTTCTTCGACGGTTTCTTCTGTTTCTTTACTTTCTGTCTGAGCATTTTTCTTTGCCTCTTCCACAGCCTCTTTTACCATTTCTTCATTACTCATCTTTTTTTCCACCGGTATTCCACCTTTCTAATGTTCTTTATGAAATATCGCATCCAACTCTGCCATCAGTGTCTTTAGCGTCCTCATTACATTTTCATAATCCATTCTTTTCGGACCAATAATTCCTATCGTTCCCTGCATACCTTCTCCTAATTCATATGTTGCTGTTACAACACTACAATCTTTCATCGTGTGTACAGGTGTTTCATTTCCTATATATACCTGAATACCTTTGTTATCTTCGCTAGAAAGCGTTTCTGTCACAAGACTTGCCAATTGTTGTTTTTCCTCAAATGCACTAATAATTTCTTGCGCACTTTGATTATCACTCAATTCAGGATATTTAAAAATATTGGTTGCCCCACTTGTGTAGATTTCCAAATCATTATCTATCTGTATCGCTTCAGCAACTGCATCTAGCACTTCACTAATGACTTTGCTGTGAATACCTGCTTGTTCTTTCAATCTGGCTATCATCCCTAGATTGATTTCTTCAATAGACATTCCGTTCAAATTTGTATTTAGCAACATATTTAATTTCAATAATGTTTCGTTTCCTAAACACTCTGATACGGTCACAATCTTATTTTTTATGATATTTCCTTCCATTACGATAACAGCAATAATCTGATTTTCATCTACTTGTGATAGTTGAATGAATTTTAGTTTATTCCTATTACAAGTTGGAGCAGAAATCATCGTTGCATAATTGGTGCTATTTGCCAACACCTTCGCCACCTGCTTTAGTAATTGTTCCATCTTATCTGCTTTTTCAAGCATCTGTTCTTTCATACCAGTGACTTCCTGCTCTTTTTCTTCCATCAGCATATCAACATAAAGCCGATATCCTTTGTCCGAAGGAATTCTTCCTGCTGATGTATGAGGTTGAATAATGTAGCCCAAATCTTCCAAATCAGCCATTTCATTTCTTATCGTCGCAGAACTCAAATTCAAGTCTGTATACTTTGAAATTGTCCTTGAGCCAACCGGTTCACCTGTTTCTAAATACGTTTTGATGATTGTTTGGAGAATCTTCATCTTTCTCGCATCTAGTTCCTGATTCGACTTCATCTTTTACCTCCTATTCCTTTTATTAGCACTCATAACTTTCGAGTGCTAACACCTTACGAATATTAAGATAGCACTATGTTTTTCGTTTGTCAACAGTGTTTATATATTTTTTATAGTTTTGATAAGAAAAAGATATGGGTTTCCCCATATCTTTTTTTAAGAACGCCAAATCATTTCTTTCGTAATGTCTTTCAAAGAATTTGCACCACACATTTCCATTGCATCTGTGAGTTCCTGTCCTATCTTATTTATATATAATTTTACTCCTTCTTCTCCACCACCATATAACGCGGTTACAAAAGGTCTGCAAATAATTACTCCGTCTGCTCCTAAAGCAATTGCCTTAAAGATATCTGTTCCCGAACGGATACCACCATCTACAAATATTTTTAGCTTTCCTTTAACTGCATTTGCAATTTCTTCAAGCACTTCGGCTGTCGCTGGACATTGATCCAGTACTCTTCCACCATGATTTGAAACTACAATCGCATCCGCTCCCGCAGCCTCTGCCTTTAGTGCTCCTCGAACGGTCATTACTCCTTTTACAATAAACGGAGCATATGTACTTTTTGCAATGAGATGTAACTCCTCTACAGATTTTCTTCCTGCTCCTAATTTTTCCGCCTGTAAAAATGGTAACCCTGCTGCATCTATGTCCATTGCCACTGCAAACGCCCCTGACGCATCTGCCAATTGCATTTTTTCTTTTATTTTTTCCATATCCCATGGTTTGACTGTCGGTATCCCGATTCCATTAGCTTTTCTTATTGCTTCTGTAGCAACCTTCATAACATTATCATTTACACCATCCCCTGTCATAGCAACAATTCCCGCTTCTGCACAAGCCGAAACTAAAATGTTATTGTAAGATTCATCATTATATTTTTTTCCGTAATGTAAATTGACTGCACCTACCGGCCCCGCAAATAGCGGATAACGAAAAGTTTTCCCAAAAATATTAAGAGTTGTATCTGCTTTTTGATTTTTTCCAATTGTATCCATTTGCAAACGAATTTCTTTCCATTTTTCATAATTACGTATAGCTGTATCTCCTATTCCTTTTGCTCCTGGTCCTGGCATCTGATTTTTACACGCTTTTCCATTACATACTGGACAAGCCTTACAATACGGTCCCACTTCCTGTCTAGCTTGTTCTAACACTTCATTATATACCATGTTTCTCTCTCCTTTTTAGTTATCATCATTTTATAAAATACATTATATCTATCTTAAATAGTGGCATCAAAAAATAGATATAATTAAATTATCAATTATTTCCACATATATTTACGATAATAGTTCTGCAAACACGTAGTTACTTATATCAATTCCTTTATCTGTCAAACGAACTCTCCCTTTTATCTCTTCCAAAAATCCTTGAGAAATCATCTTTTCTATTTGCTCTCCACAAAAAGTTTCTACTTCCTCTTTTAAAATTCCTTCCATTTTTCGCAACCCCAAAAAAATCATTTCCTCTAGCTCTTCCTCTTTTGTCAATATTTCCTCATTCTGTTTTCTTTTTTCTACATCAGCTGAAGTTTCTAAATATTTGTTCATTTCTTCCGTATTCTGAAAACGTACATTTCCTATAAGAGAAGATGCTCCAAGTCCTAAACCTAAATACTCTTTTCTTTGCCAATAACCAAGATTGTGTTTACAGTCGTACCCTTTCTTTGCATAGTTAGAAATTTCATACCGTTCATATCCCGCTTCCTTAAACCACTCTTTCGTTTTTTGATAAATCATACGTTCTTCTTCTTCATCTGGAAGTTCTTCTTTTCTACAACCATCCTCACCATACATTTTTTCAAAGGGTGTTCCCTCTTCTAGAATCAAACTATATGCCGAAATATGTTCTGGTTTCAATTCCAAAACCTTATCCACTGTACTTTTCCAACTTTCTACTGTCTGATTGGGAATAGCAGAAATTAAATCAATATTAATATTATCAAACCCCTCTGCTCTAGCTAACATATAACTTTCTAAAAACTCTTCATATGTATGTATTCTACCTAACTGCTTTAATTCCTCATTGTTTGCTGACTGTAAGCCAAAACTAATTCGATTTATACCAGCACGTTTATATGACCTTAGTTTTTCTCTTGAGATCGTTCCCGGATTCACCTCAATTGTCACCTCGTTTACCCTTTCCATTGCAAATTTTTCTCCTAATGCTCTAAAAACTCTCTCTATTTGCTTACCACCTAAAACAGACGGTGTACCACCACCCACAAAAACAGTGACTACTTGATACCTCTTTTTCATGCCTTCAAATGACTCTATTTCACGAATAAGAGCCTGTACATACTCTTCTATTGTTTCTTTATTTGCTGGTCCTGATAAGAAATCACAATATGCACACTTTTTAACACAAAACGGAATATGAATATATAATTCTAAATCTCTTCTCATCTTCATCCTCTCCAAAAACAAGATTAACTTTAATTGGGGACATAGCATTTCTCAATTTTACTACGTCCCCAATTAAAGTTATTTATCATCTAATTTCAACACACTCATAAATGCTTTCTGTGGAATTTCTACATTTCCCACCTGACGCATTCTTTTCTTTCCTTCTTTTTGTTTTTCTAACAATTTTCTTTTACGGGAAATATCTCCTCCGTAACATTTTGCAAGTACATCTTTACGCATTGCTTTTACTGTTTCCCTTGCAATAATTTTACTTCCCACTGCAGCCTGTATTGGTATTTCAAACAACTGTCTTGGTATTTCTTCCTTCAACTTTTCACACATTTTTCTTCCACGTTCATAAGCACTTCCGCTAAACACAATGAAAGATAATGCATCTACTTCTTCTTTATTAATAAGGATATCCAATTTAACCAATTCTGATTTTTCGTAACCAAGCATTTCATAATCAAAAGAAGCATATCCTCTTGAACGGGATTTTAATGCATCAAAGAAATCATAAATAATCTCATTTAATGGTAGATGATACTGAAGAACCGCTCTTGTTTCCTCAATATATTCCATTCCTTGATATACTCCTCGTCTTTCTTGACAAAGATCCATTATCGCCCCAATAAATTCAGAAGTAACCATAATTTCAGCTTTTACCATAGGTTCTTCCATATAATCTATTTCAGCAGGATCTGGAAGATTTGATGGATTTGTCAAATCAATAACTTCCCCGTTTGTTTTATGCACTTTGTAAATAACCCCCGGCGCTGTTGTTACTAAATCCAAATTATATTCTCTCTCTAAACGTTCTTGGATAATTTCCAAATGAAGAAGACCTAAAAATCCGCAACGAAAACCAAACCCTAATGCAATAGAAGTTTCTGGCTCAAATTGAAGCGCAGCATCATTTAACTGCAACTTTTCCAAAGCATCTCTCAAATCTTGATATTTTGCTCCATCTGCTGGATACATACCACAATACACCATTGGCTGTACTTTCTTATATCCTGGAAGTGCTTCTTTACAAGGGTTTGCTGCATTTGTAATCGTATCCCCTACTCGTGTATCTTTTACATTTTTAAGGCTTGCTGTAATATAACCAACCATTCCAGCATTTAATTCATCACAAGGAATAAACTGTCCTGCACCAAAATATCCAACTTCAACGACCTCAGCCTTTGCACCTGTCGCCATCATCTGAATTGTTGTACCTTTTTTCACTGTTCCTTCTTTAATTCTACAAAATACAATAACTCCTTTATATGAATCATATACAGAATCAAAAATCAATGCTTGTAAAGGAGCCTTTACATCTCCTGTAGGTGCAGGAATTTTCTGTACAATCTGTTCCAACACCTCATCTACATTTAATCCTGTTTTTGCCGAAATGCGTGGGGCGTCTTCTGCTTCAATTCCAATAACATCTTCAATCTCTTCAATAACACGTTCAGGTTCTGCACTCGGCAAATCTACTTTATTGATAACTGGCATGACATCTAAATCATGATCTAATGCCAAATATACATTAGCTAATGTCTGTGCTTCCACCCCTTGTGCAGCATCAACTACAAGAATTGCGCCATCACAAGCAGCAAGACTTCTTGACACCTCATAATTAAAATCCACATGTCCTGGTGTATCAATTAAGTTAAAAATATATTCTTCACCATTTTTTGCACGATATACGGTACGAACCGTCTGTGCTTTAATTGTAATTCCACGTTCTCTTTCCAATTCCATATTATCGAGAACTTGCGATTGCATTTCTCTGCTTGTCAAAAGTCCTGTCTTTTCAATAATACGGTCTGCCAAAGTCGACTTGCCATGATCTATATGTGCAATAATGCAAAAATTTCGTATTTTACTCTGTTCTATTCCTGCCACGTTTGTTCCTCCAATTACTCTAATCTAATTGATTATTATACACTATTCGAAGAGTATTTGACAATGAAAAGTTCTACTGCTAATACATCTCCTAATCGTCCTGTCTTTACCCGTTCTTCTATATCTACACTTTCTTCCAAAATACTTCTGAGTTCTTTTTGTGAAAATCGTCTTGACTGCTCTATATATTTTCCTACTGCAAAAGGATGTAATCCTGCTTTAGATGCAATTTCTTTTTTATTATACCCTTGCTCTATCATCTCTTTTACTTCCATTAATAAGCGAAATTGCCTAGAAAGAAGATATAGGATTCGCATTGCTGGTTCCTTCAACGCCAACAAATCATAATATCTATCCAACGCTCTCCTCTGTTTTTTCTCTGCAACTGCATTTACCATATCAAAAATCTCATTTGTAATCTGTGTAGTACAAATTGTATCTATATCTTCTAATTCAATAACGTCTTTATCTAAAGTATAGCAAAAAAGTTTTTCCATTTCTTTTTGCAAGTTTTCCATATCTGTTCCACACTTTGCTAATATGTATCGAATCGTTGATTCTGTAATCTGCTTCCCTTCTTTTTTTACATTTCCATAAATCCAACGCATCAACGTTTTCTCATCTTGTTTAGCAAGTTCTACTACTCGACCTTTATCTTTTACTGCTTTATATAATTTCCCCCTTTTATCTAGTTCCTTTTCCACAAAAATGAAATAGGTCGTTTCAGGAATGTTTTTTATATATTCCGCAAGTTCTGGTGTGGCATTTTTAAAAAATCCGGAATTTTCAACGACAATCAATCTACATGTACTAAAAAATGGCATTGTTTCTGCCAAATCAATGATTTCTTTTATATCAATTCCTTTTCCTTCATAGTAAGCATAATTCATCGTATCTTCATCGGAAATAAGTGCCTTCATCAGTCTAGCTTTATATTGTTTCTTTAAATAATTTTCTTCTCCAAACAGAAGATAAATCTGTTTAAATTTCCCCGCCTTTAAATCTTCATTCAGACTTTTCATTATTTTTACCTCACATATATTCTCTCTTCAGTATAATCAAATCTTATTTTTTCTGCAAGGGAAATAAATAACACTCTAGCTCCATTTTCTTTCCATCTGTCTTTATCGTCACGCAACCTTTTTCCTTTGTAGCGTATACTTTTACCTTTTCTTCCTCAAGCCTTTTCAGTAATTCTTTATGTGGATGTCCATAGAAATTTTTTCTGCCACTGGAAATAATTCCTATTTTTGCTTGTATTTTATCTAAAACTCCTTTTTTCGTTGAATGCTTTGAACCATGATGTGCTACTTTTAGTAAATCATATGTTTTCTTTATCTCATTTTGCAACTCTTCCTCTCCTTCCCCTTCTATATCTCCCGTAAATAATGCATCAAACTCTCTATATTGTAAAGAAAGTACCATCGAGCTTTGATTTCCCACTTCCCCATTATACATATGATCTGGAAAAACACACTCCAGTTGCATTTCTCCTTCTTTTAATCTTTCTCCTTTTCCTAACACAAATACTTTTGTTCCATAATGTAATGCCTTGTTTGCTAAATTTGTCAATGTTTCATCCCACACTTCTTTTACTGGAAGAACAAGATTTTCAATAGTTACTCCTATTGTCTGTCTTTCTAGCATTTCATCGATTCCACTTAAATGATCCAAATCTCCATGTGAAATAAAAACATAATTTAACGTTTTCACTCCTTTTGCTTTTAAAAAAGGTTCTATTCTATATTTCCCAACTTGTTTCACATCACTACTTCCTCCATCAATAAAATAAGTGGTTTTTTGGGGTCCACAAAGAAAAATCCCATCACCTTGTCCCACATCTAACATTGCTATTTCTAACTTTCCCCTTGAAAAATGATGTGGAATAATTATCATGAAAATACTCAGAAAGAGAATTATCTTTCTATATCTTTTTCCCTCTTTTTTTTCTTTCTTCTGTATATGTAAAATAAAAAGAATTAGAATGAAATAAAATAATACCACTTGCCAACACTTAGGTTTTCCAAAAACAATTCTTGGATTCGGTAATTCTAATATCCATTCACATAAATAATTATATATTGTCACAAAAATTCCACTTCCCTTTAAAATCAATGCACCAAAAGATTTCCAAAAACATATAAAAAACATTCCCACAACTGCCATTCCTAATAGCAACGACATAAGAGGAATAACAATCATATTTAAGAAAAGTGCATATGTTGGAATTTCAAAAAAGAAATAAAGAGTAATCGGAATTAAAAATAATTGAATTGCTAAACTAGCATAAATCATCTGCATCCATTTTTTCTTACAGGGAAACAATATTTCCAAAATCGGTTTTAATAAAAGAATACCTAAAACAGAACCAAAGGAAAACAAAAATCCCGCATCAAAGAAATATTGTGGACGCCAACACAGTATTATTGCTGCAGATAAACTAAGACTTGTAGCCATATCGTATACTCTTCCCACCATATCCGCTCCAATTTTTATACCAAACATAAACAATGCTCTTAAAGTAGACACTGCTGCGCCTGTCATCAGTACATATAATGCCATTAATACAATAACCATTCCCCCTGCACTCTTACAGGTCCACCCCATTTTCCGAAACCCCCTATAAAAAAGATTCCCAATAAACGATAGATGTAGACCAGAAATTGCCAGAATATGTCCTATTCCATTTACTTGGTATAATTCTTTCCACTTTGAACTTATTCTGCTTTTTTCTCCTAATAATATTGCACTAATTATTCCCCCTTTTTCTTGTCCTAAAGTTTCACATATAACTTTTTGGCCTTTTTCCTTCAATATTTCTAGCTGATTTCTAATCAACCAAACATCTTTCGATGCAATCTTAATTTTGGTGGAAAATATAGATATAGGTATACCTTGCTTTTGATAATAAAATTTAGAATTATAATTCCCCAAATTTCTAGGTACATCAAAAGAACGAAGTTTTCCAGAAACAAAAATTTTGTTTCCAAGCGAAAACTTCTTCTTTTGTTTGTTATATACTATTATTCTCATATTTTCTAATTTGTGATTTTGATGTTGAATATGTACATCTTTCAGATATAAGATTTGTCCATTAGAACTTGTTTCTTTTTTGTAAATACACCCTAATACATGAACTTGTTTTCCATCCAAATTGTTAAGTGTATCTGTGGCAGGAACCATCTTTCTTATTCCCGCCACGAGTAAAAAAAATTGCATCATAATAATTCCAACACAAACCATACAAAGTGGTCTTTTTTTCATTACTTTTGCTCTACTAATTCCATATTTCTATCAAGAAGTTCATTTAAATAAACTGTTTCTTGAAATTTTATCGCTGTTTTCCCTTCCACTGCGATTTGTACACGGCTTGCCTTTCCATTACTAATTAATGAATTAACAATGCCATAAATAATTACTTTGGGTTCAACGTCATATTTTTGTTCTAAAAACTGCTTGTCAAAATTCACATAACATATTCCGTCCTTTACCGAAACATTTAGCACCTTTACTTGCGAAGATAACAGCGGTTTTCGCCCACTCGTTTCCGGTCCTTTCATCAACTGTTCGATAACCAGTTTCTCGATAGATGTATCACCCGAATATCTTACATTTACTTTTTCAGAAAGAAGTCCCTTCCCTTTCTCATTTGGGAAAAATAAAGTTAAAGTTGTTTGTTGACTAGATTTCAAAGCACTTTTTGTATCACGCACGAAAGAATCCGCTTTCATAAAACCGATAATATCGCCACTTTTGCTCTTAAGTGGATCCTCTCCAATATAAAATGCCACTTTTTCAATTCCCTCAATCTGTGTTAACGACTGCACAATAGAAGCACGGCAAAGAATTTCTTCTACTTCTCCTAATTCTGCATATTTTTCGTTCATATAAATATGGACTTCATTTGCTTTTATATTCATTCTTTTAATCTTTACTTTTGGAGGAATAGATGCCTTCAATTCAATGTTTTCTGGCGCCTTTGCCAATTTTTCAAGCATTTTAGTAACTGCCTTTTCAGTTTTTTTCTCTTTTATTTCATAAGATTCTTTTTCTAGTGCAGTCCCTTCCATATTTGCATAATAAAGAAAAGGACCTTTTTGCTCTTTTTCCTTTTTTGTTTGACACCCTGAAAAAAGCACGAGGATTAATAAACTTATTATTAGTATTCTTTTCTGCTTCTTCATATATCTCACCTCTTTTAGACAACGTACGTCAACGGGACACGCACAGTAAACGTCGTTCCCTCCCCTTCTTCACTATATACTTTTACCGCACCCCTATGCATAACTATTGCATTTCGTGTTATAGCAAGTCCTAGTCCTGTTCCGCCAATTTCTCTTGAGTGGGACTTATCAACCCGATAAAACCTTTCAAAAATATGTTCTGTATCTTCCTTTGGAATTCCAATTCCAGAGTCTGCCACTTTCACATAAAAATATTTATGGTCTGCATTTAAGGAAACGTGTACCCATCCATCATCTTGATTATACTTAATAGCATTTTCCACAAGATTAGATAATGCTAAAGTCATTTTTACCTCATCTACCTCTGCTGTTACTGGACGGAAAGATTCAAACACAAGTTCAATATTACGTTGCGCTGCTATCGGACGTAGACGTTTTAAAATACGCTCCACAAGTTCATTAATATTTTCCGTCTGCACAGTCAAATTCATTGCCGTTTTATCCATTTTCACAAGTGAAAGTAAATCGTTAATAATTTTATTCTCTCTTTCTATTTCCTCTGCAATATCACCCATAAATTCTTGATATAGTTCCACTGGAACATTGTCTTGTGCAAGTAGTGAGTCTGCAAGTACTTTCATAGAAGTTAGTGGTGTCTTTAATTCGTGCGATACGTTAGACACAAATTCTTGTCTTGAATCATCAACTATTTTCAGCCTACCAAGCATTTTATTAAACGCCTCCGAAATCAGCGTTGTTTCTGTATAAGCATCCTCATGGAGATTATCCGAATCATATCCTTCATTTACATCTTCAATAGACTTTGTAATTCTTGCAAAAGGTCTTACCATAAGTGCCGACAATACAAATGACAAAAGCAAAATAATTAACGCTATTGTAATAACAATGATTGTTGCTTTCGTTTCCACTTCTGCTTGATTGTTTAAAATAGCATCTGTAGAAACACTCATCAAAATAACCCCTACCACTTTTTTCCCATCTTTAACTGGTATTGTCACTTCAGCATAATGATTTTTCTGATCATGATAAATCGTTCCTTTTCCCTGATAACATTTTAAAACGTCTTCTGAAACAACAGTCTTTCCCTCTTCCAATTCATATGTATCTTTTACAATCCGAAATTCATCATTAATGACTAAAATACGTCCATTATAAATATTGGAAAGCTGTGTTAATTCTGCATTGACTACTTCAGATTTGGCATCAATCAAATAATTATAACTTTTGAACTGATTTGATAGAATTGTACACTGATTTTGAATTTCCGCTGTTCTTACAAACACCATTTTTTCCATATAATTATTTAAAATTGTAGATTTTAAAATTATACATGGAATAATTCCAAAGACAACAAGCAACAAAAGAATGCGGAATCGCAAACTTTTGAAAAACTTGTTTTTCACTTTCTCCTTAACCCCTAAAATAGTAACCAACTCCCCACTTTGTATACACATACTTCGGCTCACTTGGATTTGGTTCTATCTTCTCCCGAAGTCGCCTAACATGAACATCAACCGTTCTTGCGTCACCTGGATACTCATATCCCCAAACAATATTAAGCAACTCTTCTCTACTATATACTTTATCTGGATTTGTTGCCAAAAGTTCAAGTAAATCAAACTCTTTTGCAGTTAAATTAATTTCTTCATTTCCCACATATACTCTTCTGCTTTGTCGATCCACTTTCATATCGTTTTTTACAATAATATTTTTATCTTCTTTCTCTTTGACATTTTTACCTGTACGACGCATAATTGCCTTAATACGCGCCTTCACTTCTAATATATTAAATGGTTTTGTTATGTAATCATCAGCACCATATTCTAGTCCTAAAATCTTATCCATATCATCACCTTTTGCTGTTAACATAACAACCGGAACATCAGAAAACTCTCTTATCATCTGACACACTTCAAATCCTGTATACTTTGGAAGCATCACATCTAGTAAAATCAAATCATATTCTTCCTCTTTAGCTTTCTCTAATGCTTCTTCTCCATCGTACGCACAATCTACTTCCATACCATCTTGCTCTAGACTAAAACGTATCCCTTTCACAATAAGTTTCTCGTCATCTACAACCAAAACCTTTTTTCCCATAACTTTCTCCCTTATCTCACTACAATCTGTTCTTTTATTTTATTAAACACTCCGCTTTTGATTCCTTCGATTTGCATGATTTCTTCGACTGACTTGAATCTCCCTTTTTTCTCTCTATATTGTATAATACTTTTCGCCTTTGACTGTCCAATTCCAGGTAAATTCATCAGGTCTTCTTCTGTTGCTGTATTCAAGTTGACTTTACCATCTTCTTTTTGCGAGTTCTCTTCTTCTGTCTTCTCACTCACTTTCTCAGGAACATAAATTTGCTCTGCATCTTTCACTTTTTCAGCCTGATTTAACGCCGTTTCATCAGCCTGTTCTGTCATTCCACCAGCCATTTCAATTGCTTCATATATCCTACTTCCAGCTGGCATTCTATAAACTCCTGGTTTTTGTACTGCACCACAAACATAAACAACCTGTATCCTGTCTAAATTTTTCTTTTGAGGCGCTTCATTTTTCTTTACCTCTTCAAGTTCAACAGTTTCTTTCTTTTGGCAACCACCAAGTATACAAATCATTATACAAATTCCCAAACAATAATATATCTTTCTACGCATAAAATCCTCCTTGTAATTCTTCTTTAAAATTACAATACCCCTCTATGCTTAGACATTCATATTGTAACGAATTTCAATTTTAAATGCAACTACTTCCACTGGAAAATTCCTACTCCAACTAGGGCAATTACCATACCAATCACCTTCCTCCACTCAAATGGTTGTTTTTCTACTCCAAACAATCCGAAAACTTCTATAACATATGCAATAAGCAACTGCGAAATAACAATAAGTAATACTGCCTTCGCTGGACCTAACTGTTCCATACTTTTAATAACTGTCCATGTAATACCTGCCCCAATTACTCCACCAAGAAGCATATACTTTGGTTCAACTTTTGCAATAGTCATCACACTATCTCGACCAGAAAGAAGCCATGCCACTAAACAAAATAAAAATGCAGACAATTGTACCCAAGCATTTGATACCCACATCCCCGTCACCTTGGTCACCTGCGTATTAAAAACTCCCTGCACACTCATCAACGCTCCAGACAACAATGCAATAAAAAATCCAATCATACATCATTCCTCCACAATAGTTCTTTTTAACATATTATGTCCTACATCCTATCTTTTTATTCTAATACAGAAAACTTTTGGCTTAAATAAAAGAGGTCTTGATTTCATAGAAAATAAAGGCTCTAAAACCAATAACGGAGTGAGACTTCAACAATCTCACTCCATTATTGGTTTCGAACTCTTAAAAATATTTTAACTTTATAATTGAACATTACATCCCACATCCTTACAATGAAAATCATTATAAAGTGCATAAGATAAACATTTCAAACCACCATGACACATGTAAGAATGTTCACATTTTTGACATTCATCTGGAACTTTTTGAAGGCGTAATTCTTGTAAAATCGGATTATGAATATACAATTCATACATATCCTCTCGTAATACATTTCCTATGTATATAGGCATTCTACGACATGGAACCAAATCGCCATTCTCCATCACTGTTAATAACGAATCTCCTGCTGTACATCCATACGCAAAATCATTCGTCATCAAAAACTGTAACGCACGATTCATTGAAATATTCGTATGGCTATGTTGTTTTCTCAATTTCATTTTTTCTTTATACATACTCTTTAAATATTCTTGCGTTTCATTTAAACTTAATACATTTTCTTGATCCTCTCTATCCCCTAACGGAATATAACGATCTGACCACACATTATTTACACGATGTTTTCTTCCATACCAAACAACTTTGGGAAATTCTTTATAATTCATTTTACTTGCAGTAAAAGAAATGGAAGTATAAATACCATATTTCTTTAAATAATGGATGCCTTTTGCAATTTTTTTATATGTTCCTTTACCACGTATTGCATCATTTGTTTTTTTCCCGCCTTCCAAACTAACTTGAACATAATACGGATTATAACTTTTAATTTTTCTAGCAATTTCATCTGTAATTAATGTTCCATTAGTTAATATGGAAAATGAAATATTCTCTTTATCTTTTTTTATCAAATCCAAGACTTTAAATAAATAAGGATTGCATAACGGCTCTCCGCCAGTAATATTAATATGTCCCTTCATATTCAACTTACTTAATAAACGTTTGTATTGTTTATAAATAATTTCCAGATTTTCAAATGATAATTGTACTGGTATGTGGTCTTCTTGATAACAATGAATACACTTTAAATTACAAGTTTCACTCAAATGCCACTGCATAATGAATCTTTCTACCAAGATCCACCACCTCCACATGATGAACAACCTCCACCTCTTGAAGAAGATCCACCACCTCCATATGATGAGCAACTACTTTTAGATGTCTTCGGATATTCAACATTATTATAAATCAAATAGTAAGAGCGATCGTTATAATAATTAAGTGTTCCCATATCTTGTTCTGGAATTTGAATATCTTCAAATTTATTAATCCATTTTTTCGAAATATTTAATACATACGTATATGGCAAAATATCATAAAAATAACTAGGATTTTCCATAACCAATTCTTCTAATTTAGGTTTTTCGACTTTTTCTAAAAATTCTTTGAATCCTTTAATTCTTGCATTGATTTCTTCTCCATACTTTGTTTTTCTTTTCATAAAAATCGTAAACACAAGATTAACCACTATACAACTCATTGAAATCCAATATAAAATACTCCAACTCGGATTCATATCTTCAACAATAAAGTAACTAATATAATTTAATATAACTGTAAGAA
>JAHHTN010000149.1 GCA_020024645.1 Faecalimonas sp. | reverse complement strand
TATACCGATAAAGCCAAAGGTGTCATATCTGAACAGCGGTTTATGAAGCTGACGACCACCATGGAGCAGGAACAGGAAGGAAATCAGCGTCGTTTACAGGAATTGATGCGAATGCTTCAGAAGTCTGACGCTCAGGAAAGTGAAGTCCGTACCTTTATCCGGGAGATTCGGCAGTATGCCACTATTCAGGAGTTGGATGAAACGGTACTGAACCGACTGATCAACCGGATTCTGGTGGGTGAAGTCAAGAAAGTGGATGGAAAAAAGGTGCAAGAAGTTAGGGTTGTTTATAATTTTGTGGGGGAAATAGTATAACGGCAACTGTGATCAAATCTAAATAAAGCTGTAACACAGAACCCCGATTTCCCTTGAATCGCTATATTCTATGGGGATTCGGGGTTCGTATGTTGTAATATCTTTTTTGCTATGACTCTATTTATATAAAAAAGTGAGGAAAATGATAATGCCAGGAGTTACAAAACACATTTTCAATCATGAAATCTGTGATATTTTATCGATGTTTAATTGTGAAATAAAAACGATAGAACCTCTTTTGCCTAAAGAATATTCAAGCGGTGATATTATAGCGTTATTAAAAGAATTCTATCCACATGAGTGGCATTCTGTTGAAATTAAGTATGTTTATTATCAAACCAAGGATCGTCATATTAAAAGAAAATTCGGAAAAAATAGATATAACATGAAAGCACCGGATGTGCTTTTAATGGATGCCTCTCGGTGCAAGAAAATTTTGTCAAAGGAATATCAGCGCATACATTGTGATAACTATTCTGAAGAAAGTCGGGTTTTAGCCAGAGAAAATCTTTGGCTAAAAAGGAAACCCAAAATTGAAAAAATAAACCAAAAGATTGAAAAGGTATTGTCCAAGACTCAACAAGTGACCCCCTCTTTTATAGATCAGTTAATTGGTTATTATGAAAGAAAAAATACAAGTCAAAAAGATAGAAGATATATACTTTTAGAGCTGAAAAAGTACTATAGTGATAAGATAATCCAATTCTTTTTCAAATTGAATGATACTGAGTTAAATAAACAGCTTCGTTGGGAAGCATTTTATCATTTGCAGAGTTTTAATTATCAACCCAGAGCAAGACGACAAAAATATATGCAGGTACACACCAAAAATAAAAAGAGAAAAAATTTCTTAAAGAGGTGTACCCATTTGAAACATATGAAATCCCCCAGAATCCCAATGAACTTGAGTATAGAATAGAAAATTCAATGGAGCAAAAAATCAAAGAATATGACTATTTTATATCCCATAGCAGTAAGGACAGCACCCATGTCCAGAAATTAATACGGGCTGAGAATCAAGACGGAAAGAACATATTTTGTGACTGGATTAATGATGTTGATTATTTAAAACGACATTTGCTCTGCGAAGCCACATTAAAGGTGATCGAAAAACGGATGGAACAATCCAAGGCAATGATTTTTGTTGTATCGGAAAACTCGCTCAATTCTATTTGGTGTAAATATGAATTGAATTATTTCACAGAATTGGGAAAGCCGATTTATTGTATTTCTAAAGAAGCTATAGATGAAAAGAATTTCTGTCTTAATAAAATGAATGATTCATGGTTTTTAGATCCTGATTATAAGACAATGGCTCTAATTGAAGGGAAAAACATAAATGTGTAAAGGAGTCTAAAATTATGGCAAATATGGAAAATAAGTATAAACATATGGATTATGTACAGTCCGCAATATCAAGAATGGCATCGAATTCTTTTTATCTGAAAGGTTGGAATGTTACTATCATTGCAGCTATTGTGGCATTATCGTTTAAAGAAAGTGATTGGAGAATATATGCCTGCGCGTTAGTTCTCAATGTTGTGTTTTGGTTCTTAGATGCTTATTATTTGAAGCAAGAGAAACTTTTCAGGGAATTATACAATAAGGTTTCACGGATAAGTGATGATAATTTAGTCGACTTTTCCATGAACACCAGTGAATTCAAGGAAAAGGTTTCTACGATTCCATGCATTATGATAAAAAATATCTCGATAACTCCATTATATCTTTCAATATGTTTGGTTTTGCTTGTCATAATGCATATTGTTTGAGGAGTGATCAGATATGTTTTGAAAGGTCTGTAGATTACGTCTATCTGGGAAAATATACTATATTTACCGTAAGAATTCCATATTAAACAATAGCTTGATAAAAAATAGCACAAAATCCGAGATTATCTGGAGTAATTATTGCTTAGGATGATCCCGGATTTTTTGTTGTTCAGAAATAATGAATTCATCACTTGACATTGTGGCAAAGAACTTATGAGCCAAGATGAGCTTGC
>JAHHTN010000148.1 GCA_020024645.1 Faecalimonas sp. | reverse complement strand
ATATTGTTTTAGACATACTATAGTAGAAAAAAGCCCAAATTTAAGGAAAAGGAGACTGTTATGAAATCTCTTGATTATATTAAAACTTTTAAAATTTCAATTGGATGTTGTATTGCTTTTTTTATTGCAGAAACATTTTCTCTAACTTCTCCTACCTCCGTTATTACAATCACTCTCTTAAGCATACTAAACACTAAAAAAGATACTTTTCTTGTTGCAGGGAAACGACTTTTTTCTTTTTTTATTGCCGTATTAACAGCAATATTTATTTTTCCCCTACTACATTATTCTTTAGTTAGCCTAGGAATCTATCTTGCCCTCTATCAACTTCTCTGTCAACTTTTACACTTAACAGAAGGTTTTTCCATGAGTACCGTTCTTATGTTGCATCTATTAAAAGTTAAAAAAATTTCTGTCCCTCTTCTTATAAACGAATTATGTCTTATGCTAATTGGCATTTGCATGGGAATTTTAATGAATCTTTATATGCCAAACAAAATTAAAAAAATACAAAAATCACAAAAAGAAATAGAAGAAAAAATGGCGCAAATCTTGTTCACAATGTCCCGAGCTATTTTTCAAGAATATTTAAGCGAAACCATTACTGAAAATCTAGCGAAACTAGAAACTCTTCTTTCTACATCACTTTCCCATGCACAGTACACACAAAAAAATTTCTTTTTTAAAGATATGAGTTACTATGTGAATTATATCCATATGCGTTCTAAACAAACTGTTATTTTAAAACAAATCCATCATAATCTTCCACGCCTGCAAGAATCTTATTTACAGACCAATTTAGTATCTAAATTTATGCGTATAACTGCCATCTCCATAGAAAATTATGATAATGCTGAAGATTTACTAAAATATCTTTCCCTACTGCGCCGAAAGTTTCGTTCTGCCCCTCTTCCTTCCACCCGACAAGAATTTGAATCTCGCGCCGTTCTTTACGAAATCGTAAATGAATTGCAAGAAATCATTATTCTAAAAAGAATTTTTACAGAAAGTCTTTCTCCGCATGAAATCAAAATCTTTTGGGAAACCCAAAAATAGAATGTGCAAAAGCACATCCTATTTTTCTAATTTCTCTACAATTAATTTAACACCAACAATATCTGTAATTTTAACAACCTCGTTCTTCTCAATAACTCCCACAGGATTCTTCGCCCTAGCTGTCCATTCCTGTCCATCTACAATAGCACCACCAGTTTCATTCAAATTATCGATTGTTTCTGTCACTTTCGCCGTCTTGCCTATAACACTTTCATAATTTGTCTTTGTTCGCCCTGAATTAATATATTTTTTTGCAAAAGGGCGTGTAAATATCATTAATACGATTGATACTACAAAAAAAGCTACTATTTGCCAAACGACATTTACTCCAAAGCAGTTTAGAATCAATGCCACTAATGCACCACCAGCCAACCATATAGACGTAAGTCCAACTGTAATAATTTCAATAATTAGAAATACAATGATTAAACTTAACCAAATTACATTCTCCATAGAAATCCCTCCTAATTTTCATTTACCCAAAAGTGATTTTCGTGTTATGGAATTTCATTAAGAAAATCTGGACACCGTTGTAAAAATCTTTCAAATTCTTCCTCTGTTAAATCTCTCACTACTTGGGCATTATATTCTCTATCATCTTGGAACAATATATGCATTGCTCTCACCATTTGTTTCTCTTCTAAATCATTTTTCATTTTACTTACCTCTAACTTAAACTTTTCTTCATTCAAGTTGTGTTTTTGCTACTATATGGTTGTATTTTTACTTTTATTATGCCACTAAATGATAGCCTTATCAAGAGGTGATTATATGTATTTAAAACGTTTGAAAGATTTAAGAACTGACCATGATTTAACACAAGAAAATATGGCTAATATTTTAAAATGTCATCGTGAAGTTTATAGAAGATATGAAAGTGGAATCCGAACACTTCCGATTGATTATCTTGTCACTATCGCAAAATATTATAACACTAGTACAGATTATCTACTAGAATTGACAGATGTAAAAACGCCTTATCCACAAACGCATTCTCATAAAAAAGGTATCATAAAATAAGATTATATCAATTTTAAAACGACCAACCGCATCTATGCAGTTGGTCGAAATTTTTATATGTTGCTAAAAGATATTTTCTAATCTTGATATGGAAGTTCACCATTTTTTAACATAATTTAAACAACGAGACTACACATGAAAAAAGCACCTAAAAGTTACTCTTCATAAACTTTCAAGTGCTTTCCTTTATACTGCGGATGACAGGAATCGAACCTGCACGGTCTCCCACTAGATCCTAAGTCTAGCGCGTCTGCCAGTTCCGCCACATCCGCATATTATATTTTAAGTACTCTTCTTAAAATAAATATGAACAAACTTACGCTTGTTCACCAAGTGAAGCATCGGGGATTCGAACCCCGGACAACTTGATTAAAAGTCAAGTGCTCTACCGACTGAGCTAATGCTCCATAT
>JAHHTN010000147.1 GCA_020024645.1 Faecalimonas sp. | reverse complement strand
GTAGATTATTATGTTGAAAATAATGGATATAAAATACCTATACGTCTATATCTTCCGAAGAAAAAGCAAAGAAAAAAAGGGGTCTTATTATTTTTTCATGGAGGAGGTTGGGTTTCAGAGAGTGTAGATAGTTATGAAAGAATTTGTTTTAAGTTAGCAGAGGCTACAAAACAGATTGTTGTTTCCGTTGATTATCGTCTTGCACCAGAAAATCCTTTTCCTATTGGATTTGAGGATTGTTACAAAGTGGCGAAAGCAATATTTGTAGAAAAACTTATTGCAGATATGCCATCAGAAAAAATCACACTGATTGGAGATAGTGCCGGAGGAAACTTAGTTGCAGGAGTATGTCAGAAAGCAAGAGATTTAGGAGATTTTTTTCCACAAAGACAAATTTTAATTTATCCCGCAGTTAATAGTGATTACTCAGAAAAATCACCGTATGTATCAATTAAAGAAAACGGAACAGATTTTTTCTTAACAGCAAAAAAAATGCAAGATTATATTGAATTGTATAAGAGTGAAGAACAAGATAAGGAAAATCCGTATTTTGCTCCAATCAAAGCAAAAGATTTTTCTGGTTTGCCAAAAACTTTAATACTCACTGCGGAATTTGATCCTCTTAGAGATGAGGGCGAAGATTATGGTAAGCGGATGAAAGATGCAAAGGTAGAGGTAAACATTTATCGTATACCAAATGCAGTTCATGGCTTTTTTGCATTGGGACTTAAACATTATCATGTACAGGAAAGTTTAGAATATATTTGCAAATTTTTAGAGGAGTGTTAATATCATGGAGATAAAAAGAGCGCCGTGGAGAAAATTAGATAATGCAGCAAAAATATTTCCTGCAACAAGTGGTAGGAATGATACAAGGGTCTTTCGTTTTTATTGTGAGTTAAAAGAAGAGATAGAAAAAGATATTTTGCAAGAAGCGTTGAATAAGACTGTAGAAAAATACCCAATATTTCTTTCAGTTATGAGAAAGGGATTATTTTGGCATTACTTAGAAAAAAGTCATTTAACTCCTAGTGTTGAGGAAGAATGGAAAGAACCGTGTAGTGATATTTATGTGCGGGATAAAAAGAGTTTACTTTTTGAAGTGACGTATTATAAAAATCGAATTAATTTTGAGGTATATCATGCATTGACAGATGGGACAGGGGCCACATTATTTTTGCGTGAACTAGTGAAAAATTATTTGTTGTTTGCACATAAAAATGAAGGAATAGAAGACATTCCTCTTGGAAATGAATCTACTACAGTGCAAGATCAAGAAGTTGATGGATTTGAAAAATATTATTCTCCTAAAATAAAAAAGAAGAAAGAAAAGAAACAAAAAGCATTTCAATTAAAAAAGCAGAAACAAAATCGATTTCAAATGTCAGTTACGGAGGCAACGGTATCTACTGAAGAAGTACTGAAAAAGGCAAAAGAATATGGTGTGACTATGACTGTTTTTTTGACCGCTGTAATTTTTTGTGCCATACATAAAGAAATGTCTAAGACAGAAGAAAAATATCCAGTAAAATTAATGATTCCTGTTAATCTTAGAAAATTGTTTCCGTCAGAATCTATGTTAAATTTCTTTGGCTGGATTGAACCATGTTATCAATTCGGACAAGGAAAAGATAGTTTTGAAGACATACTCATATATGTAAAATATTTCTTTCAAAAAGAGTTAAATGCACAAAGAATGGCAGAACATATGAATGAGTGGATTGCTTTGGAAAAGAATCCGTTTCTTAGAGTTACACCATTAGAATTAAAAAATGTTTGTATGCAGGCAGGAGCAAAGCTGGCAGAAAAGGAGTTGACAGCCGTATTTTCTAATATGAGTATCGTTTCAATGCCAAAAGAATATGAAAAATATATTTATCGTTTTGGGGTATATACAAGTACAGGAAAATTAGAATTGTGTGCATGTTCGTTTGGAGATAGGTTGTCATTTGGATTCACTTCAAGAAGTGATGCGGAAAATGTAATTAGAAATTTTTTTGATATTCTTTCGCAATTTGGTATTAAAGTTAAAATTGAGAATTCGGAATACCCAGACAAAAAAGAACAAACGGAATTAACAAAAAAACTTTTTCAGTATTTTTCGTTTTTATGTATTGTAGGGGTTACATTGACGTTTTGTATTAATAGTATAATTTCCTCAGGAATGTATTGGGCATTATTTGTGACGGGGCTTATTTGTAGTACTTGGGTTGTTTTTATTGTAGGATTTAAGAAACGGCATAATCTATTAAAAAATGGTATGTGGGAAATGTTATTGATTACGCTTGGATGTGTCTTGTGGGATGTGGCAACAAATTGGAAAGGATGGTCTATTGGATATGTTTTTCCAATTGCTATCATGTGTATTATTGTATTTATGTTGACAACAATAAAAATACAAAAATTAAATGCGAAGGAATATATTGTTTATCTTCTAATGGCAGGAACATATGGTACAACTGTTCCGTTTGTGATTTTATTAACCAATATAATTAAAAATACAATTCCATCACTTATTTGTGTTACGTTTAGTTTTCTTTTATTAGTGGCACTAGTTATTTTTAAAAAGGAAGAAG
>JAHHTN010000146.1 GCA_020024645.1 Faecalimonas sp. | reverse complement strand
GAAATACCCCTTTATTAGAAATTTCTACAATAGAAGAAGTAGAAAATTTACAAGCAAAGGTATATGTAAAATTAGAATTATTTAATCCAGGAGGTAGTGTTAAGGATCGTGTGGCAAAGAAAATGATAGAGGACATTGAAGCACAGGGAAAATTAAAAGAAGGTTCTACGATTATTGAGGCTACAAGTGGAAACACAGGGATAGGATTAGCGATGGCGGCAGCAGCAAAAGGTTATAAAGCTATTTTTACTATGCCTGAAACAATGAGTGAGGAACGAAGAAGAATATTACAAAGTTATGGAGCAAAAATTGTTCTTACAGATGGGAAATTGGGAATGAAAGGCGCAATTCAAAAAGCAGAAGAGCTGGAAAAAGAAATTGATAATGCAATTATATTAGGTCAGTTTATAAATCCTTCTAATCCTAAAGCTCATTATGAGACAACGGGACGAGAAATATGGGAGGATACGGAAGGAGCAGTAGATATATTTGTTGCAGGAGTAGGAACAGGTGGAACCATTACTGGAACAGGAAAATATTTGAAAGAGCAAAATCAAAATATAGAAATTATAGCTGTTGAACCGGAAAAATCACCGGTATTATCTGGAGGAAAAGCAGGTTCACATAGTATACAGGGAATAGGAGCAGGATTTGTTCCGGATATTTTGGATACAGAAATTTATGATAGAATTTATACAATAGAAACGGAAGAAGCATACAAAGGGGCAAGAATGCTTGCAAATAGAGAAGGTGTTTTAGTTGGTATTTCTTCTGGGGCAGCAGTGTATGCTGCAATTGAGGAGGCAAAAAAAGAGGAAAACGCGGGAAAAGTTATTGTGGTATTGCTTGCTGATACAGGAGAAAGGTATTTATCCACAGAACTATTTAAGTTTATGTAAAATATTCTTACTAATATTTATAAGAATATATTATATATAAAAGATTTACTTTGCATATACTCTCTGATAAACTAGACAAGTATTACTTAAGGAGGAAACGAGAGGATATGTTAGAAAAATTATTTAAATTGAAAGAGAATAATACAACTGTGAAAACAGAGATACTTGCTGGTATAACAACATTTATGACAATGGCTTATATTTTAGCTGTAAACCCAAGTATTTTATCTGAAACAGGAATGGATCAGGGGGCTGTTTTTACAGCAACAGCATTAGCAGGATTTTTGGGAACGATGTTAATGGCACTTTTTGCTAATTATCCATTTGCATTGGCACCTGGTATGGGATTAAATGCATATTTTGCATATACAGTAGTTATCGGTATGGGATACACATGGCAAGTTGCATTGGCAGCAGTATTTGTTGAAGGACTTGTTTTTATCGTTTTATCTGTAACAAATGTACGTGAAGCAATTTTCAATGCAATTCCAATGAATTTGAAATCTGCTGTAAGTGTAGGTATCGGATTATTTATTGCATTTATTGGATTGCAAAATGCGAAAATTGTTATTGATGGTTCAACTTTAGTGCAATTATTTTCTATTAAAGGATATAATGAAGTAAATAAAGTATCAGCTTCTATGAATGATGTAGGGATTACTGTTGTTTTAGCGATTATAGGTATTATTGTTACAGCAATTCTCGTAGTAAAAAATGTAAAAGGGAACATTCTTTGGGGAATTTTGATTACCTGGATTTTAGGAATTATTTGTCAGGTGTCAGGAATTTATATTCCGAATGCGGAATTAGGAATGTACAGTTTATTACCAGATTTTAGTAATGGTATTAGTGTACCTAGTTTAGCTCCTGTTTTTGGGAAATTAAGTTTTTCTGGAATTAAAATAGGAGAATTTATTGTAATCGTTTTTGCGTTTTTATTTGTAGACATTTTTGATACGTTAGGAACATTAATAGGTGTTTCTACAAAAGCAAATATGCTTGATGAAGAAGGTAAACTTCCAAGAATTAAAGGAGCGTTAATGGCAGATGCAGTAGCAACTACAGCTGGTGCAGTGCTTGGTACTTCCACAGTAACTACTTTTGTAGAAAGTGCATCAGGAGTTTCAGAAGGAGGTCGTACAGGTCTTACAGCAGTGACAACAGCAATATTATTTGGTGCGTCATTGTTATTGTCACCGATTTTCCTTGCGATTCCTTCGTTTGCAACGGCACCTGCTTTAGTAGTAGTAGGATTCTATATGTTGACAAATGTAGTAAATATTGATTTTACAGACTTTACAGAGGGACTTCCATGCTTTATTTGTATTGCAGCTATGCCATTCTTCTACAGTATTTCAGAAGGTATTTCAATGGGAGTTATCACATATGTGATTATTAATCTTGTTGCAGGAAAAACAAAAGAAAAGAAGATGAGTGCTTTAATGATAGTACTTGCCGTCTTGTTTATAGGAAAATATTTCTTGCTATAAGTTATAAAATGAAAAAAATTGGGCATTACAGTTGAACTGTAATGCCCTTTTCGTATATGATAAAAGAAATGATATTGGAGTAAAGGAAATGAAAAGAGCAGTAAGAAAAGTAATGAGAGGGATTTCGCAAGGAGGGATTAAAGTAAAATCAGCCAGATATATGGCTGATTTAAAACGAATTGATTTGTTGAAAGTTTTTCATCATACAGTAGAT
>JAHHTN010000145.1 GCA_020024645.1 Faecalimonas sp. | reverse complement strand
CTTCCATTTAATTCAAAATATGAAAGAGGAATTAGATGAAAATGGTTTTCAGGAATTATATGAATCTCAGGAGTGGAATTTGAAATGTGGTGGAAAATATTATGTATCCCGTAATGAATCTTCTTTGATTGCTTTTCGGATTCCAGAAGAAAACTTTGTGGGTTTTCAAATAATGGCAAGTCATAGTGATTTTCCTACTTTTAAAGTCAAAGAAAATCCAGAAATTCATGTGGAAAATCAATACACAAAACTTAATGTGGAAAAATATGGTGGTATGCTTTGCGCACCATGGTTTGACCGTCCGTTATCTGTAGCAGGAAGAATTCTTGTGCGTGGAGAAAATGCAATTGAAACAAAACTTGTAAATGTAGATAGAGATTTAGTAATGATTCCTAATCTTGCAATTCATATGAACAGGGAAGTGAATGATGGGTATAAATATAATGCACAAATAGATATGCTTCCTCTTTATAGTAACATGACAGAAGAAAATGATTTTATGTCGGTTATTGCAGGATATGCAGAAGTAGAGAAAGAAGATATTTTAGGAAGTGATTTATATTTATATAATCGTATGAAAGGAAGTATTTGGGGTGCGAATGAAGAATTTGTTTCTTCTCCAAAGTTAGATGATACACAATGTGCGTTTGCATCTTTAAAGGGATTTTTGCAGGCAAAAAATAAAAAAGCTGTAGGTGTTCATTGTGTTTTGGATAATGAAGAAGTTGGAAGTGGAACAAAACAAGGAGCAGCATCTACATTTTTAAAAGATACTTTATCACGCATTAATCGTGGGTTAGATAAAACAGAAGACGAATATTTAAGAGCATTAGCAAATAGTTTTATGATTTCGGCTGATAATGCGCACGGTGTACATCCTAATTATAGTGACAAAACAGATTTGACAAATCGTCCATATTTAAACAATGGAATCGTTATTAAATTCAGCGCTAACCAAAAATATACAACGGATGCAGTTTCTGCTGCTCTATTTAAAACGATTTGCGACAAGGTGGAAGTGCCATATCAGAATTTTGTAAATAGATCAGATATGTTAGGAGGCTCTACTCTTGGCAATATTTCTAATACACAGGTTGCGGTAAATACAGTAGATATTGGAATAGCACAACTTGCAATGCATTCGCCATATGAAACTTGTGGAGTGAAAGATACATATTATTTGATCAAAGTGGCAAAAGAGTTTTATAGATCAGCAATTATTTTTGATGGAAATGGAAATTACCATATTGAACAAGTGTAATTACAAGGTGTCATTCAAGTGCGGATGATACCTTGTTTCATTTTTGGACTTGTAGAAAGGAAAAACCTTATGTTATAATGAATACATTGAAAGAAAAAATAAAGGCAAGGAGAAACAGATGAAAAGAGTGTTGTTAAAGCTAAGCGGTGAAGCTCTAGCAGGAGATAAAAAAACAGGATTTGACGAAGAGACTTGTATTGGTGTTGCTAATCAGGTAAAACAATTAGTTGATTCAGGAGTGCAAGTGGCCATTGTTACAGGTGGAGGAAATTTTTGGCGAGGAAGAACAAGTGAAACAATTGATAGAACAAAAGCGGATCAGATTGGTATGCTTGCAACTGTAATGAATTGCATTTATGTGTCAGATATTTTTAGACACGTTGGAATGCAAACAGAAGTATTTACACCATTTCTATGTGGAGCATTTACAAGTTTATTTTCTAAAGATGCTGCAGTGGAAGCGTTGAATAATGGAAAAGTTATATTTTTTGCAGGTGGAACGGGACATCCATATTTTTCAACAGATACAGGAGCTGTTCTTCGTGCAATTGAAATTGAGGCAGATGCGATGCTTCTTGCAAAGGCAATTGATGGTATTTATGATAGTGATCCAAAATTAAATCCGAATGCAAAGAAATATGATGAGATTTCTATTCAGGAAACAATTGATAAACGTTTAGCGGCAGTAGATTTAACAGCTTCCATACTTTGCATGGAAAATAAAATGCCAATGTTGGTATTCGGTTTAAATGAAGAAAATAGCATTGTAGAGTCGATGACAGGAACGTTTAAAGGAACAAAAGTGACTGTATAATAAATAATAGTAGAAAGAAGAGGATTGATTATATGAATGAGAGAATAAAAATATTTGATGAAAAGATGACAAAATCTTATAATAGTTTGGTGAGCGAGTTGGCTACAATTCGTGCAGGGCGTGCTAACCCACATGTACTTGATAAATTAACAGTTGATTATTATGGAGTACCTACACCAATTCAGCAGGCGGCAAATATTTCTGTACCTGAAGCACGTATGATTCAGATTCAGCCATGGGAAAAATCTATGGTTAAGGAGATAGAGAAGGCAATTCTTATGTCTGATATTGGAATTAATCCTACAAATGATGGAAGCACAATTCGCCTTGTTTTTCCTGAACTTACAGAAGAAAGAAGAAAAGAACTTGCAAAAGATGTAAAGAAAAAGGGAGAGCAAGCTAAAGTTGCTATTCGTAATATTCGCCGTGATGGTAATGATACATTTAAAAAGTTAAAAGGAACGGAAGTTTCAGAAGATGAAATTAAAGATTTAGAAGATGAATTGCAGAAATTGACAGATAAATATATTAAAG
>JAHHTN010000144.1 GCA_020024645.1 Faecalimonas sp. | reverse complement strand
GTGGTATATATATTATTTGTATTATCAGTAAAGCATACGCTATCTGATTTTTTGTTGCCATTTCGTTGCCACGAGAATTTATATTAAATATGATATTTATTTTTTCTTAATTCAAATGCTCTTTCTCCTCCCTCTAAAATATCACAAATATGCTGTTGAATTCCTTGAGAATTTAATATACCCATTTCAATATTTCCATCATCCAAACAGATAGGAGTATTATTTTCTATAGAACCTGAACGATATTCAAATCTGTATTTTTTGTTTGGAGAATTGCTTCCTTGCTGATTGGCAACAATTACTTCTTCAGCATCAGAACCAAGTACTACATTTGCATTGTGCGTAACAATTATAATTTGTCTATCTCTCTTTTTCTTTTTAATGAACGGTATTAAATCATTGAAAATTGATCGGTTATCCAAGTCATCCTCTGGTTGATCTATAAGAATCGGGCATTTGCTATCTGCTAAATCTATTAATAGTTTTAGTAAAACTAAGGCTTTTTTACCAGGAGACATAACATCTATAGTGTCATGGTCCATTTTAACATTATATTTAATTTCAAACCAATCAGCACAAATATCTCTAATTGCAGTTTCCTGTGTATTTCCCTTTTTAGGCAGTAGTTTACAATCAAGTATTTTGCAAACAATATCACTTAAAAGGTCTTTCGTATATTGTTCTTCTGTAAATAGATCAAACGATATCGTCTCTTTCAAGATTGTAGATCGATTATCAAACAGATTTAAAATTTTTTCTAAGAAAGCCTCTTTTTTGAACGTAACCTCTACAGTAAACTCCAAATCAGTACTTCTGAAATCGGGATTTTCATTAACTACTTTAGCATACTCAATATGATAATTTTTAAAAAAATTTATAGAGGAACAAATATCTTCTAAATATTTATTTTCCTTTTCAACGAGATTTTTTTCTTTTTTATCCAAAGCTTTCAAATTTTTCAATTTTTCATTTTCCTGTTGAATATTAGTTGAAATTTCCGAAACAACTTTATTCTCTTGGATTTTGGTTTTTAAACCATCCTGAATTTCAAGTAGCTTATCTTGCTGGATTTTTTTTGCATTTAACTCAGTAGAAATATGGGATACTATATCTTGCTTACTTTTTTTCCATATAGTATCTGCTGCTTCTATTGTTTGCATTATGGTCAAGTCTATCATCTTTTGAGTATCTTCAGAAAAAGAGTAAGTAAGCTCTCTTTTTTCTACCAATGAATCTATTTCTTCTATGAAAGTAAGCTCCTTTTGTAAGGAGAGTATTTGTTCGTCATTTATACTTATTTCCAAAACAGTTTGATCGTATAATTCCAACTCTTCTTTAGACAAATTAAGTTCACTTGATAATGCATCTTTTTGATCAGATAACTTTTTAATCTGAGCTTCGATACTTCCACGATTACCTATTTCTTTTTTATCTTCTCTTACACTATTTATTTCCTCACGATTTTCGATTAATCCAAGAATACTCATATTCAATGTCGACTTATATTCTTTTGTTAAGTGCAACATAGAAATATAAGCATCCTTAGCTTTAGAATCAATCCAAACAATTTCTTCAATTATCTTATCTATTTCAGTAGTAGATTCCTTTGCATCACTTAATCTGTTTAAATAAGTTTGAGGAATATATACAATCTTTCGTGACACATCCTTTTTACCGTCTTTCCAAGTAACAGAAATGTTCTCAACATTTTTAGTAATAGAAGAAGATTTCTCCTCTTTCGCTTTTACCTGATTTGTATCTATAGCATTAGCTAAATTGTGAAGTAAAATTGATTTTCCAGTTGATTTTCCGCCAATGATACAAGTTAGATTCTCATTGAATTGAATCGGAACATCTTGAAAATCCTTGTCATTAAATTTCACATTGTCTATTACATAGTATTCCGCTTTATAATCTGGGACTGTTTGAGAAATCCTAACACGTTCTTCTGGTTCGTACAATATTTGTTTTAATCCATTAAATGAGGGATCTGCTTTTATCCAACAGTATCTTTTTTGATCTGGTTCAAATATCTTCTTGTTTTCGTGAGCATCACTTCCATGAATACACGGTTTTAAGGAACGACATTTTCTCTTAACCTCTTCAGGACTATCTGAACGCTTACCTAAAAAATACTCTATATCATTTGTGTTTGCAGAAAAAATTGCATCTGCAAACTGATATACACTTCGTCTTGTAGCATCAAGATCAGATACTTTTGTGCTTTCATCAAAATAAGACGAATGCCTAGTTACTCCTGATACACCATCATTACTGCTATTTGAAACGACTATAATTGTATTATTTCTCAAGTCTGAGTTTTGGTCGAAAACAGCTTTTATTGCATCTAAAGTGGGAATAAACTGTCCAATACCAATTTTATATGCTTGTTCCTCGGTAGCTTCTGGTGATATTGCCTTTCCAAGACTACACAATTGGTTTTTAGTTGCTGTATAATTTTTTCCGTCATATATGATTTTTAATTGTGAGAAAAACAAATCATCAAGCTGTTCAACAATTTCTGGATTAAAAATAAAATGAATATTAATTCCACTTTGTTTCGACAAAGGGTACATTCTCATTTCAATATTTGGTAGCACCAATTTAATGCTTTTA
>JAHHTN010000143.1 GCA_020024645.1 Faecalimonas sp. | reverse complement strand
CATTTGTACCTGATAATTCTCACCATAAGAAGAAATATAAATGCTCTTATTAGGATTGACATTTTCAAAATACTTACGACTCATCATATATGAAATGGCAGTAAAATTAATATTTTCACCTCTTAAAATATCTTTAAACACTTCTTTAGAATTACTACGCGGCTGCATTTTCATAATTCCCAATGTCTCTCCTGTTTCTTCTTGAACCATTCTCAATTGGCAGTAAACAATTCCTTTTTCAGGGTGTTGAAGAAAATATGATACCATTTCATTAATGTAATTTGAATCAATAAAGTCATCACTATCACAACCAAAAAAATATTCTCCCTTCATCATGTGAAATGCCTTCTGTTTCAACAAACATGTTGATTGATTTTCTTGGTAATGAATAATATTTACTTCTACGCCCTTATCTTCCAATAATTTTCTGTATTTTTCTGCTATATCACCTGTAGAATCCGTAGAACCATTATTAAAAAATATTAGTTCTATGTTAGAATAAGTTTGTGCTAATATCGCCTCAAAATATTTAGACACAAAACGTTCTCCGTTATAACAATATGTAATCATACTAACTAATGGTTGATTTCTCATTACTTTTTCTCCTTCCATTTCATTTTCTTTATCCAAAAAAGGACTTTCGTTTTTATATAAATTTCTTTTTTTTTCAGCCGACGCATCACTGAATCTCTATACCAAAATTTTTTGAGCTGCCAGAACCCAACTTGCTCCAGTTGTTTAAAAAACATATCTCGCTTAGGATTACACGGTGCAGATTTTCGCAAAGCACTTTGACTCATCAACGCTTTATCTGTGGGAAGTTCTTCACTTTTGACACTATGATTTTCTACAACTTCCTTCCACAACTTCTTGCCTTGTTCTGTATGCACAAGAACCAACGATAATCCTTTATCTGTGTCTTTTATTTCCTTACAAAGCTTATCCGATTCCCAGCAATCAGCCAGCGTAATATCTGCATTACTGCCATTTTGTTTTATCGGACAGTCGTAACAAATCGGTCTAAGAATCGTGTTATCCAAAAATAGTCTGACATAAAAATCTTCATCCAACCGTTTCCTGTATGTTTCTTTTTTGGATTTAATATACATTGAAAAATAATGCCAGCCAAATTTTTTATCCCTGAATGAGACTTCCTGTAATCCAGAATATTCACTTATATATTTTTTCCACACTAACGGAGACGGAACTCCATGACAGATAATATCCTGAGTGATTAAATTATTATATCTTTTATCTAAATAACTATAAAGTCCTTTTACCTGACAAGGTGTTCCCGAAAAATATACTATAATCCCCTTATCCAGTTTTTCCTGAATTTCTCGATATACATTCCTCATTGAGCTTTGCACATATTTAGAACCCCTTAAATTACTTAATTCCATTTCAGAATATGCATTTTGATGTTCTACTTCAAAGTTCTCTGTAAAACCTGCTCCATATACAACTCCACTGATAGAAAATACTTGTCGAGCCAACTCTGTAAAGATACCTCCTGATGAACTTCTCATTCTCGTATTTTTCTGCGTTGAGTAAGCGGCATAGCACTTAACTGCATCATCTTTTACTATTTCTTTTTTTCTCACAGGACATACTTGCTGACATTTATTACAATGAATACATAATGAATAATTAATTTGCGGATATAAAAAACCTTCATCATCTTCTTCCATTGTGATGCACTGTTTCGGACACACCATTGTGCATGCACTACAACCACAACATTTCTCTTTACTATCAAAAATACTCTTATGTCCAGTTTCACCGTCTGTATTTTTCTTTACCATTTTCCTTTCTCCCATCACTGTTCTCAAAAAATCCAGCATTTCTTCTCTACGGGATTCTAAAATGGCATAAGTATGAGAAAAATCCATATCAAATATACGGCTATTATCAATTTTTCTATAATCTCTATTTTCTAATCCAAATACTGACAATAATGTGTGCATCCTCGATTCCATAGAATTTCCTGTTTCTTTTCGTGAAAATGTAATAAAATTGGAATTCATTATAATTGAAAACACTGCTCCATGAAAAGAATCTGTGCAGACAAGGCTTGCATGATGTATCAAATAAAGAAATTCTTGTGGCGATGTAGCATATACTCGAAGATCTGTAACATCAAATAAATTAATAATTTCTAAATCTTCTTTTTGTGCAATTGCTTTAATAAACTTATCATATTCCTTATTCTTGTCTCCCAAAAAATACGTTAAAATATATTTTGAATTTTCTAAAAAAGTTGGTTTTTTTTCAATTGTTGTCCACTTGCTCTTCGAAAGTGCCATAGTCGGATCACACAACACTTTCGCCTTTTTTCCACAAAGTTCTTTAATAATTTTTTTTCCCTGTTCTTCTCTTACAGAAAGATATGGTATACTTTCTAACCATTTTGCATACTCATCCTGCAATTCCTTTGGAATTTTGTTTATCCCAAAACTCGGTGAAACTGCTATTCTTTTCTCCTTTGGTGCAAACTGTAAAAAATTAATAGAAGAAGTACTTGGATATATTGGATTCCAAACCTGATCACTTCCACTTACAAAATAAGAATACTCATCAACCTGTTCAGGACTCCAATTCTTATTAATATCAAGTACATATTTAGAATGTACAATATACTCATCTTTAAATC
>JAHHTN010000142.1 GCA_020024645.1 Faecalimonas sp. | reverse complement strand
ATACAAACATAATACTCGTATTCCTCATCATATTCATAATTCATACAACTTTCACAATTCGACTCTACTCTTTTCTTCTGTTTCATCGTACTGTCCTCTCCTTTTTATTTATTTGTACAGTATAACACCTTTTATTGACAATACCTATAGTAAATTTAATTGTTCCACTGTAATATATACAGTATCATAGCCATTTTAAAATAGATATTTAAAATTTTATTTAAAAACACTTGCAATTTTCACACAAATCAAATATAATACATTCATATTATAAATTCGTCGATAAGAACAAGTAATCTTCAGTGGATTTTCAGAGAGGTAACGGTTGGTGTGAGTTACTAATGAACCTGAAAGATGAAATCATCTTTGAGAAGCAAGCTGAACATAAGTAAGCAAGCCGGAGTTAAGCCCCGTTATCGGTGACACGCATTAGATGATGTGATATGAGCTGAGTTTAGACTTGGGAATTAAGGTGGTACCACGATTAACAATCGTCCTTTTTATAGGACGATTTTTTTTATACTCAATTATCAATATCAGTGGAAGCACAATTAGTTACACTCCCGTCATAGCGAAGATTGTATCAAATGCAATTATTTTATTTTGAGGAGGATTTAATAATGAAATTGAAAAAAAGACAAGTTTTACTCGTAAGTTTTATGTTGTTTTCACTGTTTTTTGGAGCAGGAAATTTGATTTTCCCTCCATTTTTAGGACAAAATGCTGGAAAACTTACACCTTTAGCAATCTTAACTTTCTTAGTTACTGCAGTTGCTCTTCCAGTTTTGGGTGTTATCGTTGTGGCACGGTTTAACGGATTAGAAAAACTTTCTCGAAAAGTAAATCCTAAATTTGCCATTGTATTTACAATTTTAATTTATCTATCCATTGGCCCTGGACTTGGTATTCCTCGTGCCGCTTCCCTTCCTTTTGAAATGGCCGTATCACCTTACCTTCCAAAAGGAACAAATTTAACATTAGCTATGCTTGCATTTTCATTTGTGTTCTTTTTACTTGCTGGATGGCTTGCAATGACACCTAACAAACTTGTTGAACGTATCGGAAAAGTTTTGACACCTTCTTTACTTTGTTTACTACTTTTTCTGTTCTTCACCTTTTTGTTGAAAGGAACTGTTGATGTTGCACCTGCACAGGAAAGTTATAATGCCAATCCAATGGTAAAAGGATTTTTGGAAGGATACTTAACAATGGACACCATTGCCGCATTAAACTTTGGTCTTGTGATTGCTACAACTATTAGAAGTTTTGGTGTAAAAGAGAAAAAAAGTGTTATGCATTACACTGTTACAACAGGTATTTTTGCCGGAACAATTTTGGCAACTGTATATTTAATGCTTGCATATATGGGAATGAGTTCCTCTGGTGTTTTTGAAATTCAAGAAAATGGTGCATGGACACTTCGCTGTATCGTCCACGAACTTTTTGGCGACACAGGAGCAATCCTTTTAGCCACAATTTTTACACTAGCATGCCTAACAACCTGTGTTGGTCTTATTACCTCGATTTCACAATATTTCTCAACACTGACAACTAAGTTTTCCTATCGCCAGTGGGTATGCGCTATTGTAGGCTTTTCATTTATCATATGCAATCAAGGCTTAAACATGATTTTGAGTATTTCTGTACCTGTACTGGATGCGATTTATCCAATTTCAATCATGCTAATTGTACTTGGTCTTTGTGATACATGGTTAAAACGTAATCCATATATTTACCCTTGCACAATCGGATTTGTTGGAGTAATTAGTGTCATCTATGCTCTCGAAAAAGTCGGTGTAAAATTTGGCTTCATAAATAAGCTTTGTCATTTCCTTCCACTATATTCTCTTGGCCTTGGATGGGTTGTCGTTGCTGTTGTTGTCATGGTACTCTGTGCTATAGTCTACGCATTAAAAAAGACGTATGATGCACAGACTGTTCCTACAATAGAATAAAGAAAGAACATTCTTTTGTTTTTTGTACCGATCCTCAAAAGTTAGAACAAAAAAATCTAATGCTTGGACGATCGGTATTTTTATGGCAAAACATAGTTTCTAGTTTAAAAAGAAATTAGGTTTAAAATATTTTAAAGGTAATTTTAATGGTTCAGCTCTTTTTAGTTGAAATAATTTAGAGAAAATTATTTACAATATGAATACCTTCTGTGACTTCATTACAGAACTTTTCTTATTATTCAGTAATAATAAAATTATCAAATATAAAGGAGAGAAATCAAATGACAAATACACAATTAGACGAAAGGCTTATTACCTATATGCAAGAAAATCAACTCAACCATATTTTAATTGCCCCTATGATGTGTCATACTTGAGGTGGTTCTCGTTTAGAGATATCAGCAAGATTTGTTGATGAAGATGAACTGAGAATTTTGAAAGCAGATAATTTTAAAAGTTTTCCTACAGAATTAGGCGAAGTTCTTATACGACGCATACCTGAAAGAGCGGACGATACTGTACATCTTGGATTATCACGCTTTTTCAAAAAAATTATTGTTGATGGAATTTACTCTGTATAATACAAATGAGGGAATGTCAAAATTTGACACTCCCTCATTTGTATAGTCTAAGACTTTTTAGAAATAAATCCTACCTATATATTCATCATAATATTTTCATTTTTTCTATCATATTTGTAAAAAACTATCATTACTACAAA
>JAHHTN010000141.1 GCA_020024645.1 Faecalimonas sp. | reverse complement strand
ACCCAGTATTTAAGTTCACCTTTACCCAGTATCTAAGTTCACCTTTACCCAGTATCTAAATTCACCTTTGCCCAGTATCTAAATGCACCTTTACCAGTATCTAAGTTTCCTTTACCCAGTATCTAAATTTACCTTTGCCAGTATCTAAGTTCACCTTTACCTTCCGAAAAGCCTTATTTTATAAGGTTTTTTTAGGTGACTAAACAAACTAATAAATAAAACAAGATAATAAATATTATAAAATAACAAACAAAGTATATTTTGATAGAATAGATATTACAAAAAGTTTAGAATTAAAATTTTTCTTTTTATTGAAAAGCACACAAAATCCACCTTTTATAGCAAATAAATATGTCTCTTCTGCCCCTTTAGAAAAAGGGGCAAGCCGACAGCACCCCCCTAAACCAATATGCTCCGCAGGCACTCGCCGTGTGGCAAGAGCCGAACGTTTTTAACGTCCTGCTCTGCAGGAAAGTGTTTGTGTATAGAAAAAATCAAGGGTTGCCCTACGGCGTATCGGCTTCGCCTTGCCCCTTGACTTTTATTTAGTATATAGAAAAACAAAAAAACGGAGTAGCAAGCCTCCGTTTTTTTTACTAATCTTCTAAAGTATTTTGTAAATTTTCTAAAATTTTTTCTAGTCGTTTATTTTTCTTTTCTGTGTCTACTTCTTCTTGGACTTCTTTCAAATCATCAATTAGAAATCGAAGAAAAGCATTAAATTGTTTATCTGTCATTCCAATATCCTTTATCTTTAAAGCCATTCACTTCATCACTTTCCTTTTTAGTTAAGTCTTGCCTTTACAAATTCAAATTACAACTTATATTAGTTGTGAAATTGCTCTTATTTATTGAATTTCTCAAGGATTTCTTTTTCTTCCTGTTCATTTTTTTCATAGTAAATAAGGTGTTCGGGTTGCATATTTAATATAGCACAGATTCTATTTAGTGATTCCATGCTTATGTTGGCATTACCATTTCTTATTTTTCGCCAAGTATCTTGAGATAAAACACCTGTTTTCTGAGCCTTATATGCAGTCATTCCTGCAGTCTTAAGGGCATTAGCAACATCAAATTTAAAACTTATCATTTTTCAATCACTCTCTTTCTTTTTATATAATTTATGATAATTTATATTATCCATAAAGTCAAGAAAAACATAACTTTAAAAAGTTGCAAAAAGCATTGACAATAACTTTTAAAAGTTATATAATAAATATATGAAATGAAGAATTAAAAAGGAGAAAATGAAAATGACAGAATACATCAAAAAAATAATCGAGGAAAAACCAGTGAATGATAGTTTTAAATATATGCTGCTGGATAGAATGAAACAAGATTGTAACTACTATCTCGGAAATGGAAACCGATTAAAAAAATTTCTGTGGGCGAATGATGAAAGCGAACATATTAAGAATATGAAAGCACTATGGAATAGCTTTTCAGAAGATAAAAAACCAGAATGGCTCACAATGGAAGAGATCGAGGAATACGAAAAAAAAATGATAGACTAAAGAGAGGTAAATATATGACAAAAAATGAATTGATGAAAAAATTTTATGAATTACAGAAAAAAAAGAAATGCAAAATTGAAGGTATTTCTTGGAACAGTCGAAAATTTGAAATAGAAAATGCTATAAATTGTTTAGAGTGTTCAGACGATTTGCTTGAAAAATATTTGTTGGTTGTATCTCTTAAATACGAAAATATCGGACGTGTTATAGCAGAAAATGGAGATTTCAAACATCATCAACATAATAGATTATATGTATATAATACAGCTAAAGAAATTTTATCACGATAATTATTTTGAACAGGTGCTAAATTTAGCACCTGTTTTTGTTATAGAAATAATAATAATTTTTGAGATGTTGTAGCTTAAAAAGGAAGGTGCTAAATTTAGCACCTATTATTAAAAACCTACCCAAACACCCCAAACCCCTCTTTCCTCTCCCAAGAGGGGTTTTAGCAAGTTCCATGTTGCATATTCTAGTTTTCCATTCGTTCTGCTTATAATTTTCAAAGTGCTGCATCTGTCGCTTACGAATAGAAAATATATGCTGTATTGTAAAAATTTCATCTTTGAGTATCATATATTTTTTGAAATTCAATGGACTTTCGCGGCATAAAAGCTTCGCTATTATTCCACGTTCCATGATTTTAAAAAAATATATGATGAAAAAATACTTGTAAGCGACAGATAAGTCGTAGCACCTTGAAAAATTAATAATAGAACATCTGAAAGGAGAAAAGAATATGCTTATTGAAATCATATCCGTTCATTGCCAGGCTGGAATAGTACATATTACAGCTCTAGATATTTCAGAAGAAAATTTGCAACGGATCGAAAGAGTTCGAGATGATTTTAACAATGTTGAAATCAACTTTGTTTTTGACACTCATAACAGAACGTCACTTCAATACTTGTACTCATGGTTAAAAAGACAGAAATCTGTTAAAACAAATAACTGTTCTACATGGGGAGAAGCGTTACATTCAGTAGAAGGAACAATATCAACAATATCAGCAAAATATAGAAGTTGGGACTAATCCCGACTTCTTTTTTAATTTGAAAGGAGAAAAAATATGTTTAATATTGCAGAAGAAATGAAAAGAAGAGAAAAGAGACTAAATGAAATTTTATCTCAGAAAGGAGAAGAATTTAGAATAAAATATACAGAATTTTTCAGTGGTAATATTCGTTGTGATGGATATCAATTTGAATCAAACGAAAAGAATGTG
>JAHHTN010000140.1 GCA_020024645.1 Faecalimonas sp. | reverse complement strand
CATAAATGCTCCAAACATGCTTTGGCTCAAATTTTGCTTGTGTAAAAAGCGATTCATTTTTAAAAGTGTTTATATACCGAATTTCAGAACCAATATATTCTGAAAATGACTGCATGTTAGAAAAATCGCAGTCTGGTCTTAAATCACATAAATTAGCTTCTTTTAGTATTTCATCGGAAAAATTGTCACTGTAATCTTTACTTAACTTACAAATAAGCTCAATTAAGCTTTTAACAAAAAAGAGTTCGAGATAATGCTCAAAGCAGGCTGTCCATTGTGATTCTACCGCAATGCTAAACACGCTTTTAAATTCTTTTAAAAAAGAGTCATCACAACGAAAATAAAAGCCTACTCCTTCATCTTTAAGCATCTGTTGCCGAATGGTTATATTGTTCTGAAAAGCTCGTTCACATTGTACAGGAAATGAAAAAAATTTTAGAATTGTAGTTTTCCCAGAACCGCGTGACCCTTGTAAAATGATAGGCATTTTTTCAGTAAAAAAACGCTTTTCATCGAAGTCTTTTAAGGCTCCTGTAGAAAAGGGCGTAAACCAATACTGCATGATTAATTCAGGATCGAGAACATTAGCATTATAATCATCGAAAGGATTTTTAAATGAAGAAATCATATTCTCGTTTGGCTTGTTTGGCATTTTGATATTTCTCCTTTCGGTAAAAAATAGGGTTCCACCCATTAGAAGAAGACCAGAAAATAGGTAAGCTATTATTGGGAATATTATAAGAAAACCCGAAGCAATATTGTCCGTCCCTATGCCCAAGTGCCTTTTTAGGCTCAATCAGTTTTCCATATCCCTCAGCCATTATTTTGGCAGGTTCTTTTAATGTGGGATATTTAAAAAAGCATAACGATTCTTCCGAAAATGCTCGATTTCGTTCATCTAGGATAGCGCAGGAAATAACCTGAATATTAAGTTCATTAAGTTTTGAAAGTGCTTCGTTACTTGATAAAAGTGTTAGGTAATAAATTTTCTTGCCTTTAAAATGTTCTCTGTTTTGATGAAAAAACCGCTGTGCAGTTCCTCCACTAATCATAACATCATCTATACACACAATAATGTCAGATTTCGTTGCCTCAATAGATGTCGGAAATATGAAGCAATCTGTACTGAGTCGTGCTTCTTGCCGAAAATGATATAAAATGAGACCTCCACTTTCACTTGGTCGCCCAATTGAGGTGAATTTTAGTCTACTTATACAATCCTCAACTTGTTCAGAAGATGTTAATCCATAATCGGCCATTAAAGTATGAACAAATTTTCTAAATAGAACGGAACACAACTGATTTATTTCCGTATCATTGTAATAAGTGAAATTGCATAATAACCATAAGGCTAAACGTTGTTCTTCTTCGGCGTTAAAAAAATTTCCAGTAAAATTTTTCAACCAAGAGTTGATATCTTCGATATCCAAATCTACTTTCCATGATTTTTCGAATACTTTTTTTAATACCGACATCATGGTGTCAGAAGAAGGGAAATCGCTAGGAAAATCAATACATCCCATACTATTTCCTCCCAAATCTATATTTTGATCCCTCATAATAATCTCGGTCAAGTTCAATGGAAATCCACTCTCGACTTAGCTTTTCTGCCATTGCACCCGTCGTATTGCTCCCCGCAAAACAATCGAGCACTATATCGCCAGGCTGAGTTAAAAAGTTTATAAAAAATTCTGGTATAGCGGGTGCCATTCTTGCTGGATGAATCGGTAATTTATGCTCTTTGCATTTTGTAATATAGATATCATTCGAAGTTGTATTAGCAGCAATGATGACATTAGAAGGAATAGCTCCTCCGTTGTCAATTGAAAATGCAGTTTCGCTAATAGTGTGTTCTGATGGACGTGTTCCTGAATTGTATTTACCACTAGATAATAGCTTTTTCATCTGTCGACTATATGGTTCGGCTACATTTCTATTGTTAGCATAGGGATATGGCGTTTTTGACATCCACCAAATTTGCGTAAATGAGTCCTTTACACGGACTCGCTGTTTATTTACCCACTCAATCGGACCTGGTAATCGAGCAGGATTATAATATATAAATTCTTGACATAAATATAAGTCGCATTGATTTTTAAACGCAAGTAATGTTTCTAAAGGAAGTGTTGAATAAGTTGGTTCACCAGAATTCCATGCATTTCCAATTTCGATAACAATTGAGCCATCTTCTGAAAGAAGTGGTCCTAATTGGTTCCCTATGTTGCAAAGCCAATCCAAATATTCTTTTCCAACTTTATTCCCGTACTTTTTTGCACGTTTTAACGGAAAGGGAGGTGATGTAAGTATTAATTGAATTTTCCCTTCATAATTAGGCATAAGGTACTTTTGAATCACTTTTTCACAATCTTCATTTATACAAATACCGTGTTCTGTTCGGTACTTTCTCCATTTTTGTGTAGGGCTAATCATCGTCTGTCCTCCGAAATATATGTTTTAATGTATTTCCCACTTTTGATTCTTGCATCACGGGGTTTCTGTGCGTTTGTTGGAATTGCCCAAGACTTTCCAAAGTGCGTTACCCCTTCAATTCGGTTTTGGGCACAAAGAACCTGAATGCGTCTCTTTGAAATTCCCCATTTCGTTGAGGCATCGGAAATTGACATATACTCCACAGATGATTCCTCCGCACAAAATTTGTTGTGCTTCCATTTTAGACATGAAGCGACAAACTTTATTGTTCAATTTTATACCGCAAAACGAATAATGTCAATGTGTAAAAGAGTAAGAGGATATTGCTAAAGCAATCATGTGTTATAATTTAGAACGATTAAGTTCTTAACACAATTCTGGCTCAGCTTTATCTTTTTGTTTTTGCAG
>JAHHTN010000014.1 GCA_020024645.1 Faecalimonas sp. | reverse complement strand
TAAAATATAAATATTCTTTCAAATACATATTGACTTTTCCTCTGTTTTTTTTTATTATATTCATAGTAACTATTATCGTTATTATTACTATTTTGAAAGGAGGATTTCATGTCAGTATTAAAATATAGCAGACAACGTGAATGTATTAAAGAATACCTAATAAATACAAAAGAACATCCAACAGCAGATATGGTATATCTTCATGTAAAAAAAGAATTTCCTAATATAAGTCTTGGAACTGTATATAGAAACCTTAACCTTTTAGCAGATCTTGGAGAAGCAGTTAAGATTTCTACCTTAAACGGTGGAGATCGTTTTGATGGAACTACTACTCCTCATTATCACTTCTTTTGTACAGAGTGTGGTTCCGTTTTAGATTTAGACATGGAAAATATAGATACAATTAATCAATTGGCTGGAAAAAATTTTGATGGAGAAATTAATAGTCATAACATTACTTTTTATGGACGATGTAGTGATTGCATAAAAAATTCAAAAACTTTAAAAATGTAATTGACATTTTAAAATTAATATGGTAAATTAATATCAGTAACAATTACTAATATTGATAACAAATAAAAAATAAATTTATAAAAGAAAAGGAGATTTTAAAGATGAAAAAATTTGTATGTACAGTATGTGGTTATGTTTATGAAGGAGAAGCTGCACCAGCAGAATGTCCACAGTGTCATGTAGGAGCTGACAAGTTCAAAGAAGTATCAGGTGAAAGAGAATGGGCTGCAGAACACGTTGTAGGTGTAGCACAAGGTGTTAGCGAAGATATTCTTGCAGATTTAAGAGCAAACTTCGAAGGAGAATGTTCAGAAGTTGGTATGTATCTTGCAATGTCTAGAGTTGCTCACAGAGAAGGATATCCAGAAATCGGATTATACTGGGAAAAAGCTGCTTGGGAAGAAGCTGAACATGCTGCAAAATTTGCTGAATTATTAGGTGAAGTTGTAACAGATAGCACAAAGAAAAACCTTGAAATGAGAGTTGAAGCAGAAAACGGAGCAACAGCAGGTAAATTTGATCTTGCTAAACGTGCTAAAGCTGCTAACTTAGATGCTATCCATGATACAGTTCATGAAATGGCTAGAGACGAAGCTCGTCACGGAAAAGCATTTGAAGGACTTCTTAACAGATACTTTGGCTAAGATATAATTTATCCTCCAAATAATAAATATCAAATATACACTTATAAGTGCTCATCTTTTGATGGGCACTTTTTTTGCTTCAATGCTTATTAGATAGAAAAATACCTCCTAAGTATCCACTTAAGAGGTATCTTTTTACTCTTTTGTAATGAATCCACTACGGATTAAAATCGGTCTAAGTGCATTATACAAAAATGCTACCAAAACAATAGAAACAATTGCATTTACAAATGTTGTTGCTGCACTTAATTTTGCTAGTACTTCCGCCATCTTCTGTGGCTGACCCATAATAATCATTTTATAAAAGTAAGAAGCAATTGGATCCGCAATAACATTAAATCCTAATCCTGCTGCTGCTGCCAATGTACTCCATTTAAAAATATACTTTTTATCCGTACTCTCATTAATTTTTGCTATGCGATGTGCCACAAATCCAGTAATAAGTCCAAGACATAATTTTAAAACAAATGTTTTTGGCGCTACCGTAATGTAAATGGGATCCACAATATCAGCGATTCCCATTCCAACTGCTCCTGCCAATCCACCATACACACCACCAATGATTAGCGCTGCAAGAACACAAACTGCATTTGCTAAATGTAAGGATGAGGCATCTCCCCCAGGCGTTGGAATCTTAATCTGCAAAAATGTAAATACAACAAAACATAATGCAGCCATAATTGCCGTTTGCGATATTTTCAATAGTGTACTTTTTTTCTTATTCATGTCTATTCACTCCTTTATTAGAATGAATACATCTTAACATATATCTGGTTGTATCTAAACTGCCAGTTATTATATTTTTTACCATGCCAGTTATTTCTGATTTGCTGGTTCAATTGCAATCGTCTTTCCTTTAATTTTTACATTTTTCATTGCCAATAACACATCTTTTGCATATTCTCTAGGAACTTCTACAAATGTGTATTTATCAAACATATCGATTGTTCCAATCAATTTTCCTGGCATTCCTGTTTCACCAGCCAAAGCACCTAAAATGTCACCTGGTTTTGCTTTTTGCTTTTTACCAATATTGATAAATAATCTTACCATTCCCGGATCTTCTGCTCCTGTATCACCAAATTCCATTTCTTCCTGCTCTTCTTCTGATTTCATTCCTGCACACATTTTTAAAAATGCAGCCGCCATATCCATTGCTGTGTAATCGGAACTATTTACTCTTTCTTCAATGGCATTTACCATCATTGTTAAATCTTCATCTGCAATAACCTTATCGATATCGTCCAAAATATTCTCCATTTTGGTTGTTGCAACATCATTTAAAGATGGTACTTTTTGTGCGTAAATTTTTGTTTTACAGTAACGCTGTATTTCTTTTAATTTGTAAACTTCTTTCCCTGATACAAAAGAAAATGAACGCCCTACTCTACCGGCACGACCTGTTCTACCAATTCGGTGTACATAATATTCATCATCTTGTGGCAAATCATAATTAAATACAGCCTCTACTTCATCTACGTCAATTCCTCTAGCGGCAACATCTGTGGCCACAAGAATATCCGTTTTCCCACTACGAAATCCTTGCATAACACGATCACGCTGTGCTTGTTTTAAATCTCCATGAAGCCCAGCCGCAAAATACCCACGTCCTAAAAGGGCATTTACAAGTAAATCTACCTGCTTTTTTGTATTACAAAATACAACAGAAAGTTTTGGCATATAAATATCTAAAAGACGTGCTAATACTTCTTCTTTATTTTTCGGCCTTACTTCATAATAAAATTGCTCAATATTTGGTACAGTTAATTCTTTTTTTGTAACTTTAATTACTTCTGCTTTTTTCTGGAATTTTTTTGTAATTTCCATAATTGCTTTCGGCATAGTCGCTGAGAAAAAAACTGTTTGACGTTCTGTAGGAACTCCTTCTAAAATCGTTTCAATGTCTTCACGAAATCCCATGTTTAACATTTCATCTGCTTCATCAAGAACAACTGTATGCACCTGTTCCATCTTGATTGTTTTTCTACGCATATGGTCCATAACACGTCCTGGTGTCCCTATAATAATTTGTGTTCCACTTTTCAAAGAACGAATTTGCTTAACAATTTCTTGTCCTCCATAAATTGGTAATACTTTTATTCCATGCATATATTTTGCTAAATTTCTAATTTCTTCAGCTACTTGAATTGCCAATTCTCTTGTTGGACAGAGTACAATTCCCTGCAATTTTTTATTTTTAGGATTTATTTTCTGCAAAAGGGGGATTCCAAATGCTGCCGTTTTTCCTGTTCCCGTCTGTGCTTGTCCAATAATATCTTTCCCTTCTAAAATAACAGGAATTGCTTTTTCTTGAATTGGAGAAGCTTCTTCAAATCCCATATATTTTACTGCCTTTTGGATTTCCGGACAAATCTTTAACTGTTCAAATTTAATATTTCCCATCTATTATTCCCTTCTAAAACTATTGACTATCGTTTCCTATACTTTTGCGAAAAAAATACCCTTCACTTATTATAAGTAAAGGGTACTCACAAAGCACTGTCGATTATCATAACAGAATCACTTTTATTTGTCAAATTTTTATAAAATCTTGCTTTTCCCCTTGATATATAAATATATATGGTGTAGTATCTATTTATAGTTAATGTAGTTTTTGATACTATATGTGTTTTTACTAGGAGGGAATGTATATGTTAACCAAAAACAAGATTTTAAAAGACCCTGCAAGTGCCATTACCCATTTCATTGGAATGGTTGCTGCTATTCTTGTGGCTACACCACTTTTATTGAAAGCATGGCATAAGCCTGATAAAATATATTTTATTTCTTTTGCAGTGTATATTATAAGCGTTATTCTTCTTTATACTGCAAGTACGCTTTATCATTCTTTGGATATCTCAGAAAAAATAAATAAACGCCTAAAAAAATTTGATCACATGATGATTTCCATTTTAATCGCAGGAAGTTACACGCCTGTATGCTTAATTGTATTGAATGGCAAAATTGGATATACACTTCTTGGAATTGTATGGGGAATCGCTATTTTAAGCATTCTAATCAAAGCATTTTGGGTGTATTGTCCAAAATGGTTCTCTTCTATTTTATATATTACTATGGGCTGGACTTGTGTACTTGCCTTTCCACAAATTTACCACAAATTATCTACTCCTGCTTTCATTTGGCTTTTAGTCGGTGGAATTGTCTATACCATTGGTGGAATTATTTACGGATTAAAATTATCAATCTTTAATGCAAAACATAAAAATTTCGGCAGTCATGAGATTTTCCACTTATTTGTTATGGGCGGAACTGCTTGCCACTTTGTTGTTATGTATGTATACCTGCTTGGATAAACACAATACAATAGACGAGAGAATTTTACCCTCTTCTCTCGTCTATTAATTTTTCTTTTTCTTTTCTTTTCATCTGCTTGATAGCGTATTCCCTTTTCATTGCTTCTTGTTTTGTCGGAAACGTCTCATAATATTCTAAAGTGACTGGCGTTCTTGTTTTCGTATATTTTGCTCCTTTTCCTGTGTTATGATTCTTTATTCTTTTTTCCAAATCATTTGTCCAACCTGTATATAAAGTGCCATCACTACATCGAACAATATATGTATAATTCTTCATCCTTATTTTAAATCCTTTTTCTTTCTATTATACCCTCTCTTTTGCGTATAGCAAGTAAAAAACAGGGCTTGTACTCTCTCTCAAGCCCCGCCTCTTCTACTCTCCCAAAAAATCATTTGGATTGATTGGCTGTCCATCTTTTCTCATTTCAAAATATAGATTACATCCTTCTACACTATAATACTTTGTAGGTTCACTTACATATCCTAAAACTGTTTTAGCTTCCACTGTATCTCCAACATTAACTGGAACTTCTTTTAATTGTCCATATATTGTTTCATAACCGCTTCCCATATCAACAGTAACCGTTGTTCCCGTCTGGCTTGTCACATCAATTGATTTTACTCTACCTCGAGTAACCGACATAACCTGTGCTCCCTTAGCTCCTTTTATAATCATGGCAGGATTATATTTATACTGGTCTAATGTAGGAAAATAAATGGTTTTATCCATACTATAATTCAGAATAACCTCCCCATTTTCTATTGGCCATAAAATTAAATCTTTTTCACTAAATGAAAACTGTGGTTTATTTTCCTGTTCTACTATCGTTTCCTTTTGTTCTGTTATCTGTGGCTGTTCTTGCAAAATAGTTTCTTCTTTTTTTGGTGGATTCAACACTAAATCCTGTCCACTACCTGTACTTTTAATTTTCTCTTCCTGTTTTTTTTCTACTTTCGCCAATTCTTTTTTTACTCCAGCTTTATACTGCTTAACAGTATATCCTCCCACCATACCGATTACCGACACAAAACAAATCACCGCTCCAATCGCCAATCCGTTTCCTCTTTTGGAAGGTCTTAAACTCTTTTTCATTTTCATCACCTCTGACTTTATTTTTGCCAGAAATTGTTCTTCTTATTCTATATTTAATAAAATTTCAGCAACCTCCTTAATTTCCGTCCCTTCAAAAAAGTACTGCAAAATTTCTTCATATGTTTTCCCTTCTTTTGCCATTTCATTCGCAGTGTGTTGACTTAACCCAATACCATGTCCAACACCTTTTATTATAATTTTCAATACACCTTTCTTCTCCTGAAAAGAAAAACAGCTAGAAGGAAGTTTAAGAGCTTTTCTAAATTCTTCTCCTGCATAAATCTGATTTCCCACTCTTACTTTTGTCACATACCCAGCTGAATCTGTTTTCTTTATCTCAAAATCTTCTTTTTTAAGTGGTTTACCTACTTCTTTTTTATCTACAGCTACAAGAAATGGTTGACAATACTCTTTTACTTCTTCATAGGTCAATTCAAGCGTTTGAAACTGCAATTCATTCTCAATATCTTTAGGACATTCTTTCATCTTTAAATAAGGATACTTTTCTTCTCTAAGAACTTCATTTCCATTTCTTGTTTTTCCATTACTTAATTTATGAAAAGATGCCGTTGCTAATTTTTCTTTATAGAGAATAGCTTTTCCGTCCGTTTCAACAACTGCTTTTTTTAGCTTTTTATATATTTCTTTACCTTTTTCTTTTCCCCATAACTTTTGCATTTCGCCTTCTGTCATATACTCTTCCGAAAAAACATTATCCTTTTTCTCCTCAATTTCTCGATACAAATTTGTCCTAGTAATAATTGTCTGCACTTTCAACATTTCCATATGATAATCTGGTTGAATTTCTTTTGCTACAACTCCAGCCAAATAATCTTCCCATAATATTTTCTTTTTTCTCTCCCCTAACTGTACTTTTACATAAAAAGGAGAGTTATCCCCTTTTCCATGAATAAATTTTCCATTTATCAACACTGTAACGATATATGGTAGTAATAAAAAAATAAAAAGAAAAATACAGATTGTCCTACATTTCTTTTTCATACTCCCTCCTTTTCTTTTTATCAAATTTCTTACAAAAAAACACTGTGGTCTATTTTAAGATATTCCACAGTGTTCAAAACTATTCTTCTTCTTCCAATATCATTTGGTTTTGTTGTATATTATTTTCCATCATTTGTTCCGCTTTTCTTCCAAAAATAAACATACACACCGATTCATATAAAGGAATAATCATACTAAACACAGCGTGTAATGTTGCCATGTTTACTGTTGTGTATCTTTCATAAATCTGTCGATTCACTAAAATTTGCAATCCACCTTTTATAGCAGCGTAAATCAAGGACACAATAAGTATAACTATAATAGATATTATGAAAACAGTGATAATCCCTGATAAATCTGAATCATTCACTTCCATTCCTTCATATTTTATCGTTGAAAATACAGTTGCAACAACTGATATCATTAAGATAAAATACATTATTACAAATATTATTCCATAAATAAATGGTGCTAATAAAAGCCATACTCCTGGTGATTTCATTTTCCTTTTTTTCAAAAGAATTTCTCCACTTAATTCTCCTTGAAAATATGTTCTCACAAAAGGAAGAAACGCAATCCATGCATTTGTTCTTCCCTGTGCTTTTCCAATTTTGTACATCCCTATACCGCGAAAAACAAAACTTGCTATCCAACCTAATACAAAAACCCCAAGTATAGTAAAATATAACCCTAAAACAGTTACCGCGGTCGCATTTATCTCATTATAGTACATCTAACTTCCTCCTATATGTCAATCTTAACTTTATCTAGTTTCCAAATCTGATCCACATACTCTTGAATAGTTCTGTCTGATGTAAATTTACCACATGATGCTGTATTTAATAAAGCCATCTTCGCCCAACGATCCACATCTCTATATGCTTTTTCAATTTCTTCTTGTGCCGCTACATAACTTCTAAAATCTTTTAAAATAAAATATGTGTCCGCACGATCACTATTTTTTGTATTTAGTAATGAATTATATAAATCTCTGTACATTTCAGATTCACCGTTAGCATATGTTCCATCCACTAACTGATCTACAACACGTTTTATCTCCCAGTCATTATTGTAAATATCCATAGGGTTGTATCCGCCATAATTTTCATATTGAATAACTTCATCAGAACTCAAACCAAAGATGACTGCATTTTCAGATCCAACTTCTTCTACAATTTCTACATTTGCACCGTCCATTGTTCCAAGTGTAACTGCACCGTTCAACATAAATTTCATATTTCCTGTACCAGATGCTTCTTTAGATGCTGTAGAAATCTGTTCGCTAACATCTGCTCCTGCAAAAATAAGTTCCGCATTAGAAACACGATAATCTTCAATAAATACAACTTTAATTTTATCATTAATACTTCTGTCATTGTTGATTACATCAGCAACCGAGTTAATTAATTTAATTGTTTGTTTTGCACGTTTATATCCTGCTGCTGCCTTCGCACCAAAAATAAAAGTTCTTGGATAAAAAGAAATCTCCGGATGTTCTTTGATCTTATTATATAAATACATAATATGCAAAATATTCAACAATTGTCGTTTGTATTCATGGAGTCGTTTTACCTGTACATCAAAAATAGAACGAGGATCTACTTCAATTCCATTATGTTCTAAAATATATTTTGCAAGACGTTCCTTATTCTTGAATTTAATATCCATAAATTCTTCTCTTTCTTTCACGTTATCTGCAAGTGGTTTTAATTTTGCCATCTGTGAAAGATCCGTAATCCAGCCATCCCCAATATGTTTGGTTACCCAATCAGCTAACAATGGATTGGCATGAAGAAGAAATCTTCTCTGTGTAATTCCGTTTGTTTTATTATTAAATTTATCTGGCATCATCTCATAAAAGTCTTTTAATTCTTCATGTTTTAAAATTTCTGTATGCAACCTTGCAACACCATTTACAGAATATCCTGCAACAATTGCAAGATGAGCCATTTTCACTTGACCGTCATATAAGATAGCCATTTTGCGAACCTTTTCCTCATCCCCCGGATATTTCGCACGAATCTGCGCTACAAAACGACGATTAATCTCTTCCACGATCTGATATACTCGAGGAAGTAATCTTGAGAACAAATCAATTGGCCATTTTTCCAACGCTTCAGCCATAATTGTATGATTTGTATATGCACAAGTTTTTGTTGTCACTTCCCATGCCTCATCCCATTCTAATCCTTGTTCATCCATAAGTAATCGCATTAACTCTGCAACTGCTACCGTAGGATGAGTATCATTCATTTGAATAGTTACTTTTTCATGGAATTTTCGAATATCATCATGTTCTCTCAAATATTTCTCAATTGCTTCCTGTAAACTTGCAGAAATGAAAAAATATTGCTGTTTTAAACGAAGTTCTTTCCCTGCATAATGATTATCATTTGGGTACAATACCTCAACTATTGTTTTAGCAAGATTCTCTTGCTCTACAGCCTTCTGATATTCACCTCTATCAAAGGAATCTAAATGGAAATCTGTAATTGCCTTTGCATCCCATATACGAAGTGTATTAACAATGCCATTATTATAACCCACTATTGGCATGTCATATGGAATAGCAAGAACAGACTCATAATCTTCCTGAATAAATTCACTTCTTTTTGTTTTTTCATTATAGTTAATTCGGATATGTCCTCCAAAACGAACTACTTTTGCGTACTCTTCCCTTCTAATTTCAAAAGGATTTCCCTCTTTTAACCAATCATCTGGAGTTTCTACTTGAAAACCATTTTCAATTTTCTGTTTGAACATTCCGTAGTGATAACGGATACCGCAGCCGTAAGCTGCGTATCCTAAACTTGCAAGAGAATCAAGAAAGCAAGCTGCAAGACGTCCTAATCCACCATTTCCAAGTGCTGCATCAGGTTCTTGATCTTCAATCACATTCAAGTCAAGCCCCATCTCATCTAGTGCCTCTGCTACCTCTTTATAAGCAGTCAAGTTAATAATATTATTCCCAAGTGCTCTTCCCATAAGGAATTCCATAGACATATAGTATACCGTCTTTGGATCATCTTTTTTATACTGCTTTTGTGTTAAAAGCCATTTGTCAATAATCTCATCTTTCACTGCATAAGACACGGCTTGAAATAACTGTTGCTGACTTGCTTCATCTATTGTTCTTCGATAAAGTCGTTTCACATTATCTTTGACAGTCTTTTTGAATTCTTCTTTATTAAACTTCTCTTGCCGCATAATAATCCTCCTATTTTTCAACACCCATAATCACTTTTTCCCCGTTGATGTTCCATTCTTTTGTATAGCCTGCCGGAGTTTTATTTTCTACTGATAATGCCAATACTTCATCACCAATCTGATTTCCGTACTGAACAAAAATGTTTTCCGCTTTTTCACTTCCTTCGTAAGTTACATGAATTTTATCAGTCACTTCAAAGTCTGCTTCTTTTCTCATTGTTTGAATTTTACTAATAATTTCTCTAACGAATCCTTCGTTTAATAATTCTTCTGTTAAATTAGTATCTAATACAACTGTGATTCCATTGTCGCTTTCTGATACATAACCTTCTGTCTGCGCTGTTTCAATTAAAAGATCTTCTTTAAACAAAGTAATTTCCTGTCCATTGATTTCAAGTTTCAATGCATTATTTTCATTTAACTCATCCATAGCTTTATTTCCATCTAATTCAGAAAGTGCTGTGCGGATTCCACCTAATAGTTTACCATATTTTGGTCCAACTGTCTTTAATTGTGGTTTAAATGTATATGAAGTAAATTCTCTTACATCATCTGTAAATTTCACTTCTTTCACATTTAACTCTTCCGCAACAATTTCTTTGTAGAATGAAGATAATTCTTCCTCTGCTTTTACAAACATTGTTCCGATTGGTTGACGGTTTTTAATATTAGCACTGTTACGGCACGCACGTCCCATAACAACAATTTCCAACACTTCTTCCATGTTTTTCTCTAATTCTGAATCAATCCATGCTTCGTTTGCCACAGGATAATCACAAAGATGAATACTTTCAGGAACATTCTTATCAATACTTCTTACAAGATTTTGATAAATATCTTCTGTCATAAATGGAATCATTGGTGCTGCCACTTTTGCAACGGTTACAAGTGCTGTATAAAGTGTCATATAAGCATTGATCTTATCCTGTTCCATTCCTTTTGCCCAGAAACGTTCACGACTTCTTCTTACATACCAGTTACTCATGTCATCTACAAATTCTTGCAATGCTCTTGCACTTTCAGGAATACGATAGTTTTCTAAGTTATTGTCTACTATTTTAATCAATGTATTCAATTTAGATAACAACCATTTATCCATAACATTTAATTTGTCATATTCTAATGTATATTTTGTTGCGTCAAATTCATCAATATTTGCATACAGTACAAAAAATGCATATGTGTTCCATAATGTACCCATAAACTTTCTCTGTCCTTCTGTTACAATCTTGCCGTGGAAACGGTTTGGCAACCAAGGAGCACTGTTAATATAAAAGTACCAACGAATTGCATCTGCTCCATATTTTTCTAATGCATCAAATGGATCAACTGCATTTCCTTTGGATTTACTCATCTTTTGTCCCTTTTCATCTTGGACATGTCCTAAAACAATAACATTTTTATATGGTGCTTCATTAAATACAAGTGTTGAAATAGCAAGTAATGAATAGAACCAACCTCTTGTTTGGTCAACAGCCTCTGAAATAAAGTTTGCTGGGAACTGTTGTTTAAATAATTCCTGATTTTCAAATGGATAATGATGTTGTGCAAATGGCATTGCCCCACTATCAAACCAGCAGTCAATTACTTCCGGTACTCTGTGCATTTCTTTTCCACAATGTGGGCATTTAATCGTAACAGCATCAATAAATGGACGGTGTAACTCAATGTCATCTGGACAATTATCAGACATTTCCTTTAGTTCTGCAATACTTCCAATAGAATGCATATGTCCACATTCACATTCCCATACGTTTAATGGTGTTCCCCAGTAACGATTTCGGCTAATTCCCCAGTCTTGAACATTTTCAAGCCAATCACCAAAACGTCCTTTACCAATACTTTCCGGAATCCAATTGATTGTATTATTATTTCTAATCAAGTCCTCTTTTACTTCTGTCATCTTAATGAACCATGATTCACGAGCATAATAAATTAATGGTGTATCACAACGCCAGCAATGTGGATAGCTATGTTCAAAGTTCGGTGCAGCAAATAAAAGTCCTCTCTTTTCCAAATCTTCTAATACAAATGGATCTGCTTTTTTGCAAAATACACCTGGCCATGCCGTTTCTTCTGTCATTTCTCCCTTTTCATCAACTAACTGAAGGAATGGCAAATCATATTTACGTCCTACCTGTGCATCATCCTCACCAAATGCAGGAGCAATATGAACAACTCCAGTACCATCTGTAAGTGTAACATATGGGTCACAAGTAATATAATACGCCTTTTTATTCAATTCTACGAATGAGAATAATGGCTCATATTCTTTTCCTTCTAATTCTTTTCCCACATAACGTTCTACTACTTCAACATCGCCTTCCAATACACTTTCCACCAATGCTTCTGCCATATAATATGTGTATCCATCATTTTTAACTTTCACATAAGTTTCTTCTGGATTCACACAAAGTGCAACATTTGAAGGAAGTGTCCAAGGTGTTGTTGTCCATGCCAAAATATATGCATCTTCATCTTTCACCTTAAATCTTACAATTGCTGATTTTTCTTTGACATCTTTATATCCCTGTGCAACTTCATGACTAGAAAGAGGTGTTCCACAACGAGGACAATATGGTACAATTTTATACCCCTTATATAAAAGTCCTTTATCCCAAATTTGCTTTAATGCCCACCATTCAGATTCAATAAAATTATTATCATACGTAACATATGGATGTTCCATATCTGCCCAAAAACCAACTGTAGCAGAAAAGTCTTCCCACATACCTTTGTATTTCCAAACACTTTCCTTACAATGTGAAATAAATGGCTCTAATCCATATTCTTCAATCTGTTCTTTTCCATCCAAACCTAAAAGTTTTTCTACTTCAAGTTCTACTGGTAGACCATGTGTATCCCATCCAGCTTTTCTTGGTACCATATATCCTTTCATTGTACGGTATCTTGGAATCATATCTTTAATAACACGAGTTAATACATGCCCAATATGAGGCTTTCCGTTTGCTGTCGGTGGTCCATCATAAAATGTGTATGTTTCACCTTCTTTACGATTTTCCATACTCTTTTTAAAAATATCATTCTCTTCCCAAAATTTTTTGATTTTCTTTTCTCTGTCCACAAATTTTAAATCTGTTGATACTTTCTGATACATAATTTCCTCCTCTTATGATTGATTTATGCTCTTTGTAAATCCTGCTAAAAAAATAAAACCCCCGTCCGTAATAGGACGAGAGTTACTAAACCGTCGTTTAACCACCTGTTACACCATACTTACATATGTGTTCTTTTTAACGGTAGAAAACCGGCAGAACTTATACACCGCATATTGCGACTTTCAGCATCTGCAACTCTGAAGTGATTTTCAAACAATTCCTACTCGCATCGGATTTCCACCAACACCGACTCTCTTAAGCTTTTGAAAAAGTTCTACTCTCTTCGTCATTGTTTTTTTCATATCATCTCTATTATAGTAAGTAAACCCTCAAACTGTCAAGGATTTAATGTTATCAGACTATACTGACTATATGTAGTATTTTCTGTATTTATATGATATAATATGCAAAACAACTTTTTTACTGTATATTCATGGGAGGGATCAATTGTATGAACAAAAAGATTATTACTATTGGACGTCAATTTGGTAGCAATGGACGACTCATTGGTCGTGAACTTGCCAACCGCCTTGAAATTAACTGCTATGATAAGGGCCTAATCAAACTTGCAGCAGAACATACGGATATTCCTTACGAACAGTTAAAACTTGTTGATGAAAAGAAAGAAAAACCATGGCAGTACCAAGTAGATGTCGATGATCAATTAGATAGACAATATCGCTATGGTCACATTGATGAAGTATTGTTTAATTTACAGTCACAAGTTATTCGAGACTTAGCCTCCAAAGAAGACTGTATATTTGTAGGCAGATGTGCTGACTATGTATTAAAAGATGAAAACCACTGCAAAAATATTTATCTTTTTGCCCCAATAGATGTTCGCATCAAAACTATTATGGAACGCTATAATCTTTCGGAAAAAAAGGCACAATCGTTAATAAAGAAAGTAGATAAAGATCGTAGTTACTATTATAATTTCTACACAGATAAAGATTGGCATGACATAAAAAATTATCATCTTTCCATTGATACAAGTGTTTTTACAATTGAAGAAATTGTTGATTTATTAGAATTCATTTATAATCATTTATAACTACAAAAGGAACTTCAACATTGCGAAGTTCCTTTTTCGTATTACTATCTTTTTCTTCTTTTTTTCTTTCTGCAAATAGTATTCAAAGTAAGAAGAACTACCAAACCAATAATCAAAATAATAATTACCACAATAATATTTTTCATCAAAAATGGATTTTCTGTTTTCTTTTCTACTTCTTTCTTTGTTCCTTTGTTTCCTGCTACTATCTTTGCCTTTGTTTCCCCTACAATTTTCCCTTCATAACAATAATTTATTTTATTTTTCTTATATGTTTTACTCAGTGCATCAAAATCCATATTCTTCGGTAAAGTTACGCAGGCATCTTTTTCTATATTTCTTATTTTCTTTGACGTTTCATTTTCAGATATGTTCACTTCTTTGAAATTATTAAAAGCATAATCACAAATTTTCTTTGTATCTTGAAATGTATCCTTACGTGATCGCATAATTACTGCTACGATTTCCATATCACCTTGTTCCATAACTGTAACAAGTGTATTATAAGCTTTCTCTGTATAACCAGTTTTTCCACCGATACAACGGTCATCATGATATTTTCCATTTAGAAGCATTTTATGTTTCTGTTGGAAAATTCTAGGTTGACTCTCCATATTTGTCGGTTGAATAGTATATTGCAATGTCTGTACAATGTCCAATAATTCTTGATGACTAAATGCTGCTCTCGCAATTAATGCCATATCTCTTGCTGAAGTGTAATGTTGCTCATCAAACATTCCATTTGTATTGATAAAATGCGTATGAGTGCAACCCAATTCTTTTGCTTTATCATTCATCATTTTGATAAAGTTTTCATGAGTCCCCCCTACAGTTTCTCCAATTGCATAAGCTACCTCATTCGCAGAAGCAAGCATTAACGCATGAAGCGCATCTTTCATAGAAATCTCTTCTCCTGCTTTCATAGCAATATGTGCATACCCCGGTTCTAATGATTGAATACTTTCTTCCGAAAACTTTACCCTATCTGTTGGTTTAGAATTCTCAATAGCAACCAAAGCTGTTAAAATTTTTGTAATACTGGCCGGATATCTTTGTTCATCAATTCCTTTTGCATATAAAATAGCACCTGTTTTCATATCCATTACAATAGCAGAATCTCCGTAAACCTGAGGCCCCTGTGGCCAATCTTTAATCTCATTACTTTCTATTGTTTTGTGATAAGACGCATTTATATCAGCCTCTTTCTGCTGTTGTGGGGTCAATTGTTCTGTTGCTTGAACATGCACCCCTAATTGCAAAAACAGAATTGCACTTATAAATAGTCCAATTCCTCTTTTTATTTTGGTTTTCATTTATTTTCCTCCATGATTATTACGCATATGGTACTAGTATATATGAAACATATAGAAAACACAATGTTTTCTTACTTTGCTTTATTCTTATTAAGACTACTCCTCCTACATAATTCTATTGACATTTGTCCTTAAAAATACTACTATTAAACAATCAACAATCCATAGAAAGAAGGGAATATAATGACGGGACAAATCTATCACGTTGGACTTACCGTGTCCGATTTAGACAAATCTATCGCATTTTACCGAGACATTTTAGGTCTTCAATTTATAGGTGAAATTCTCATGGAAGGAAAGGAAACAGATGCCCTATTTCAAAGAGAAAATTGCAGGGCAAGAGTTGCCTACTTAAATGGATCAGATGAGCTTCATATGCCCCCTGTAGAACTGATTCAATTTCTAGATATGAAAATTCAGAACACGAAGTCAGATCTTTTTCGTACCTCTATTTCTGAATTATGTTTCTATACAAAAGATATTGATAAAATATATAAACATTTTCTAGAACATCATGTAGAGTGTTTATCTGCCCCTCAAGACTTTGATTTTACAGAAAATGGCTTTGGAAAAAGCAAAGCATTTTATTTTAAAGATCCTGATGGAATAATACTAGAAATGATGCAACCTCTGTAATAAGATGCTAAGGGGGGTGACGGACAAACAATTTTCCGACACCCCCCTTAGCATTTCTAATTTTTATCCTCAATTATTGGATAACGATCTGCTTTATTTTGAAGTACACACCGAACAGTCACACGAGCCTTTCCTCCATATGTACATGTAAAAAGTGTTAAATCATATTTATTATTAGCCATTTCTTCTACATCTGTAGCTTCCATCGTAAAAACTTCTTCCACCAAATATGTATACGCTTGTCCAGTTGCATCTGTTAACTTGACTACATCCCCTATAGACAACGTATTGATTTTACCAAAATGTTTCCTATAATTATGAGCTAAAATTACAAGTCCTCCGTCCTGAATACTCCCAGTATAAATACAAGGAGTTTTCTTTAATTTAGGATAACTCCACTCCGACTGTATCGGCAATTCTAAATTAAGTTTCGGAATAGCCAATACCCCAAAATACCTTGTTCCACTCCATTCTAGTTTATGAGTATCTGCGTAACGATTTTGAACAATTTGTTCTTTCACTTTTTGCAAAGCCTCATCACTTACTTTTCCTGCAAGGTATTCCAATCTATAGTTATATCCAAATAAAAGTAATCCCCCTGTAAGCAACAAAACACCAAATAGCATACTTATTTTACCAATTAATTTACTTTTCTTCATCTTCTGCTCCACGACGATATAAACAATAGCCAATCCCAACAAACATCAATCCTGCCAACACAAGTACTGGTACAGGCCATTGTACCATGCCTGTCTGTGGTAACTTTGTATCAGGAACTATGGAAGGTTTCGTCTCTGTCTTCCAATCAAACTTTGGAATTATAGTCGCTGTATTCTCCCAACGATCACTTTGATGATGATAAGTTGGCAAATATACCATGATTGGAAGCATATTCAAATTCGCCGGTTCTTTATTGTCCCATTTTACCAGCACATAAACACCTGCTTCCAAATTATTAAAATGAATTTTTCCATCTTTTCCAGTTCTTTCTTCTCGTAAAGGGGGTAAATGAAATGTTTCATTTTGTACCGTTCCTGGCTTCTGCAAACGTTCGCATAGTTTTTCCAATAAAATAGATGCTTTATCTTCCGTGTAGTTATCAAATACTAAGTCCTTATAGAGTTCAATCGGTTCCATATGCAGATTTCCCATTTCATCTTCCTCTGCAGTTGCCACACGATAGAGGGAAATTTGGGTATCATATACCTTTTTGGAATTTGGAATATGTAAATCCACATCAATAGCAAACTTTTGGGAATTTATATCCATAGAAAATGCTGGCACACTAAAGGTAAAAAATAATAATAAAAACAACAATAAAAAACTTCTACTTTTTTTGCTACTTGCCATATGCCTCATCCTTTCCATTTTTTCTAAAAATTTGTATCTACTCAAATCTCTTTTATTCATCACTATTCTTTCTTTTTCTCTTCTTCCTTCGGTCACACAAAAATAATCCAACCACTAATAACAACACCAAAGGAATCGCTAACACTGGTGCAATGAGCATGAAATCTACCTGAATAGCATCTGCTACAACACGAGCTTCACCAGCAACTTGGCTATCATTTTCTATTCGGTGCCCACGAACCAGCATACGATGTGTGTTAATCCCGTAAGGAGTACACGTCATCAGTGTAACATAATCTTGATCCGACTCAATTTCAAGTTTTGTAAGATCTTGAGGTTCAACTATATGGATTTGATCCACTTGATAAGTTAAAGTTTCCTTCAAAACATGTAGAACAAATACATCACCTTCCTTAACTTTATCTAAATCTGTAAACAGTTTTGATGATGGCAATCCACGATGCCCTGTAATAACTGCATGTGTTCCTCGCCCACCTATAGGCAAAGAAGCCCCTGGCATAGTTCCGGCACCAACACTCAATACAGCAGAACTATCTCCCAAATAAAGTGGCAAAGTGACGTCTATAGAATCTATTTCAATATAGCCAATGGCACCTCCCGTAGACCCCATTAAATGCAAATACTGATCCAACTCTTCCCCTTTTATTGCAAAACGAGCTTGATCCGATAAAATTTGCTCATTATATTTTCGTGCTTCTTCCATAATCGCATCGTAGGACGATGTATCCATTTTTTCCATTCGTTCCTCATAAGAGGCAATAGCTTGTGTTTGATGCTTTGAATTAATATAGTTACTTACTGTCGGATAAAGCAGTACAGAGAAGCCTGTCAAAAAAAGAATTACAATGAAAATAGTTGACAAGTATTTTTTCATAGTTATCTCCCTATTATTCATTTAAAAACGGAGGTGTTAACCTCCATTTTAATAAATATGTATAAATGTCAATTAGTGATCTTTACGCTTCTTTATCATCAACACAATAACTGCTGCTAAAATCAGAACAGAACCAACTGCATAGAACACCGTCGTACCAATTCCACCTGTAGAAGGTAACTCTGTACCAGTTTTGTTGACAATTTTAAGAACAAATTCATTTCCATCTTTATTTATTTGTCCATCATTCATCGTAATAGTTGGATCAATTCGATTTCCAAGATTATCAAACGCTGAAGTCCCCTCATCATTTCGGTTTTCAGTAATCACAATTTTAACTGGTTTTATCAATTTGTTATATCCTTTTGGAGCTGAAATTTCCTTTAAATAATATGTTCCAGCAGCTAAACCTTCAATTGTAACCTGACCTGCACCAATATCTGCCACTCCATTTTCAGTCTTTTCAGCTAAACGATATTTAGCATCCGTTTTGATAAACTTCATACGATTTTCTTCCGTACAATCTTCATTTGTATATAATCCAAAAACCGCTCCGTCTAAAACTTTATCTGCTTCATCTGTCTTTTTCACTACAAATTCATAGTTTGCAACTTTTACTTCGGACTCTGGAGTTTTTGTCTTATCTTCCTCTTTAGGTCCATTCTTATACTCCATGCTTACCTTGTTATCCATACTAACTGTCTTCTTTGCAACAGCTGCATACTTTAAAACAAATTTAGTTCCTGATGTATAATTTTTCAGAACATTTGCTGGAATAGTTACTTTTAAAGTATTCGAACCATTTCCTGAAGTATATTCTATATTACACTGCTTAGCAATATCCTGTCCCCCATTTTTAATGGTAACACCATTCTGTTGTTCAGCTGTCATCTCTAATCCAGTCATACTATCTGTGATAATGTAATCTCCCCATATATAACCACCTACAGTAAAAGGAATCTCATAATTTACTATATCACCATATGCTGCATTTGTCTTATTTGCTGACTTGCTGATTGTCGGTTTTGTGTTCTTTTCAAACATCTCCGTGTTTGGATTTGTAGTATCTAATGCATATAATCCACCAGTATTCGTTGTTGTCATATAATAACCAAGCGGTAAATCCGTAAAAATTACTGTCTTCTCATTAGTTTTAGTTGTATATTCTTTTACTGCTTGAATAGTATTTGCTTCTGCATAACTTTTAGCTTTCGATGCTAAATTTTGCATACCTTGCTCACTATTATCTTTCAACGTAACATTCCCATTAGTTTCATCAATATTTACCAATGTTTGCCCTTCCGTATCTTCAGTAAAAAATTTTACCCAATCTTGATTTACTGTATAACCATAGTTTCTTCCATCATAACTTAAGTCAAATAAACGATAAGCCTTATATGTTTTTTCAGGCTCTGCATTGTTAATTGTAATTCTTCCATTGTTGTTTCTATCTTGTCCTTCTGCAAACGCTGGTGTAACAAGAACGAATGTCAATATAAATGCAAGTGCTACACTCAATATTCTTTTCATTTTTTTCATAAATATTCTCCTTTTTCTTTATTAGTTTTCATTTATCATTTAAGAAGTACTGTTATTTTTCAGGACTTCTTAATCTCTTTTTCGACGATATGATAGAAAAAATAACCCTATCGCACCTAACATCATTCCAATTCCAGTTAGAAAATATGGAATAAGTCCATGTCCACCAGTTTCAGGCAGTTCTACCCCTGTCATGTTCACACATTTAACCTCATAAGCCACTCCTGTATTGAATCCAAGATCTACTGTTATGCGGTCACCGGAGACACCATTCATAGATACTGCATATCCGTCATGATTCAACTCTTGGACAATCGCTTGTACTCCTATCGGTAATTTATCTACCTTAACCATTTCTCCATGCTTCAAAGTTACATTAGCAACAAAATTTTCGCCCTTAGGTTCAAATTTTAGTGTGAAATACCTGGTTTGACCATTTGCCAGTATTTTCTTCGCAGAAATATAGTCTAGCGAAACAGCATCTGATTTTTGTATCATTATTTGAAATACAAACGCTCTTTCCATATCCTCTGGCAAAGGATTTCCATCTGATTGATCTGTACGCTTCACTTTTTTAGAAATAGAAAGTGTACTTTTATCTTTCAAATTACTTTCATTTACACAAGTTACTTTTACTACACGATCTAAACGAATCGTATTGGTAACTATATTTTCAACTCCAACAACTGGCTCTTTTCCTTCTTCATGAAAACTAACCTTATATTGTCCGATTTGATCAGCCCCAAATACTTCCTGAACACGTAAGGCTTTTTCTACTGGCAATCCTTCAATTACAACAATCTCACCAGAATACAATGAAAGATTTCCCTCATACTGTCCAGCAGTTCCTTTTTTCAATACAATTGTATCTTCTCGTCCTTGTGCACGTACTCCCTCTGGGGTTCCATAATAAGTCGCCTTATATGAAATTTCTGCCTGTCCACTTGTATAATCTTGAATTTGTAAATTAAAATTAAATTTCGTATTAGGTGGAACCACACCCTTTGTTTCCTTCGCCAAGACAAACGAACCTTTTGGCATTAGAACAGGGTCACCCGTATTATGAATCGTTACATAATGTTGACTTCCAGCTTGAATTCCCGTCTTATTTCCAATTCCTTTTTTAGACGCTTCTTCAAATTCTTCTAACGTTTCATCTTTATTGCTAGAACTTCCTTCATAAGTCGTTGTATAAACCGCCGCCTCTTCCAATGTCAAAGCTTCCGAAACTCTATATTTTGTTCCTGGCAATACATGCAAATGAATGCTCTGTCCATCTTTAATAGAAATCAGTCCATTTGCAGATTTATCTAAATGTAGCTTATCTTTCTCTGGAAGTTTTTCTCCCGGTGCTACAACTCCCTTATCAAGAATCCAATATTCTGTACCCTCTGGAAGTGGAATCCATATTTTATCTTTTGTATCCCAAAGTTCTACCCGAATTGCAAACGGTACATCAGATATTGGATCTTGATTACTATAACGTGCCTGCTTGGTAATATTTAAACCAGCTAAATTACCAATATTATTTTCAAAGTCAATCCAGTTAAATTCATTGTACATTCTCGTATCCAATTTTGCCTGATATACTGTTTCGTCGGTGTTAGATATATTTTTTGTTTCTAAAACCGTCTCTGTTTTCTTTGTATGTAATTTAACCGTAATGTTCTCATCTTGATAATCATACAAAGGTGGAACTAGCTTTCTATCTGTCCCTTCCACCAGCATATAAGTTCCTGGTTCTTCTTCTTTACCGCTCCACGCAGTTGGCTGAGGAGCAACTGTTCCATTTGGCAGAACCTCACTAACATAAATATTCATTTTCTCTGTATCCGTTAGACCAATATTTTTTAGGTCAATGGCTCCCTCAAAATCGGCTCGCTCTCCTGCTCGTAGCCAAAATCGTCCTGCTTCATCCGTTTTTCCAGCACCTAGCAGTTGTCCGCCGATAATCGGATCTGCTCCTGGTTTCCACTGAATTCTTTCATAAGTGGCATGTGACAGCGGCTGTCGTCTTCCCTTAAATTCCGTTTCTACTTGAAACTGATACCACATATGTTCAGTTGCTACATCTTTCATGGATTCCGGAATCCTCTTTCCAACAACCAAACCATGTTGCACAGGAACTAGATTGAATCGGAGCTCACAGTTTGAAGCCCCTTCTCCACGCTCTAAATAGAAAAATTTAAAAGTATGTTGTGTATATTTACCAAACCCAGCATCTTCTCGTGCCTGTTTCAGCTCATCATCTGACATCGTATTGGGATCTCCCTGAATGTTATACAGATTCTTCTGATATCTACCACCGTGTGGTGTAGGTGGGGCATTGGTAACAACTTCGCCTGTTCGAAAATTAATCTTTCCTCCATATCGGCCATGGATTCCTCCCAAGTCAAGAGCTAGTTTATCATCAATAAAAACCCATACATCATCATCACCGTTAAATTCAAAAATCATATCTCGGAGACCAACATGTCCACCATCCGCATCAGGAACTTTTCCTCCTGGTGGTATAGTAAATTCCGCCTCCATTGTCATTCCAAAATGATATTCTTTATTTGTAGGATTATTCCCTTCTTTGAGCCTATTTGCATTGGCATATGTATCAAATGGTAGGAATTTTGCATTGTTTCCTATACCGTTATGACCTGGTAGTACTGGTTGTTTATAAACCAAAAAATCTCCACCATCAGAGTCTTTACTGATTCCACCCCCATTTTCAGGAATAATCGTAGCAAAATTGGTCATGGAATCATAGTGATAGTATCCGTCCTTATCTTTCTTAAACAAATGATCTAAATTCGTATGTACATTTTGTACTTGCCCCGTATTCAACTGTTCTCTACATAACACTGGATCAAACAAGTAATTCAATGACTCTCCGTTTACTCTAGGATATCCATTTACAAGGGTTTCTTCAACAATCCCCGTATAAATTCCTCCATCTTTCCCCGTCCAGTTGTTGTACGGTTTCCCAGAATTTCCCTGTGGTCGAAACTGCAAATTATGATTATTATTTATACTGGTATGATAGTTAAATAGATGAATCTTCATCCCTTTCTCTGCAGTTGATACTGTATTTACTTTCTCCAACTGATCTGTCTGTACCTTTCGATACATCAACTTCAATGGCTCTTCTTTTGATATTAGAATTTTCTCTCCCTCTAAAGTTACTCCATAAGGTTTTCCATTTTCCCGAATAACTTTGACTACTTGATGATCATATGTGGGTTCACCAACATATGCTTTCCCAAGGAAAAAATACGTTCGGCTCTTTGGCATTATATCTGTATCTCCAATATCCAACTCTGTGCCTATATATTTAATCACATCTGGATTTTTGCCATTTGGTGCATCTTCGAGCTTTAACGGAATCTCATTTTCACCAAAGATTCCGGCATCATCCATATACTTCACATCAATATCTGTTACTTTACGATAGATTAATCGAATAAAGTCAGGTGGATCTTTGTGATCAATCACTGTAAAATTGGGTTGATTTGAAAATCGGACTTTAGAAGTGCGATCCTCTTTTGTATAATAATACCACTCATTCTTTTCCCGTCTGATTCCATAAATTTGACTTTCATATTCTCCATTTCGCATGAAATAAGCCTTTCCATCATACTTATAGCCAGGAATCACATCGTGTTCTTTCGCCGTAAATACTTTCTCAAAACTTGCATCCGGTTTATAGGCGTCACCCCAAGTGATATCATTTGGTCTATGGTCTTCAAGTAGCTCACGTCCATATTCATCCACACACTGAATTCTAATTTTCAAATCTGGCCAACCAGATGATGTAATAGTATAAACAGAAAAGCTGTCTGTAAGAAACGTAGCCATGTAAGTCTGCGTATTCTTTCTTTGCTTTAACACACCCTTTTCATCATCCATTACAGATTCTAAAACCACATCTACATTCTCCAATGTAGAATCCTCTTCACTCACCAAAATTTCCTTATGATGCTGAATCTGAATACTTTCTGGATTTACCTTTTCTGGTAATAAGTTATTGAAATCGATGGAAACGTAAATTGGCTCAGTCGGCTCAACTTCAGTACCTTTTTCATCCACCAGCGAAATATCTAGTGCTTTTAAATGTTCATAAACTATATTCGTATCCTTAACTCGTTTCTCTGCCTGTCCAAATTCTTCACTAGTCTCATTTAACAACTCAACTTTTAACTCTACCTGTTTTGGAATTGAATCAGGTTGTGCAAATAAATACACAGCCCCTCCTTCAGAAAGTTGCACCGTTCGTATATCCGTATACTCTGCTGGTACATTTTTACGTAATTGTTCCAATTCTTGCTTTTGTGTAGCAGATATCAGAATATCCCCATTCTGTACATTTTCCGATTCTTTAACATCATAGCACTCTGCAATGTGTGTATGTTCTTGTTTTGAACAGACCAGTACAGTTGTCCAACACTCTTCATTGTGAGTATGATTTTCTCCTTCTTCTTTATCACAAATCAACTGTCTCTCATAACACTCGTCTGTATGTGTATGCTCTTTCAATCCACAGACAATCTGTCCACTCATTGTACTGGCTGGTTGTGTTAGACTCCCTAAAACACCTATCGTAATCCCAAAAGCTAACACTATAAAACAAGCATAAAGTTTCTTTTTATAATTACGTTGTTCTTTAAACTTGGCAATCTTATGTCTTATCGTATTTGCCATACGCTCTACCTCTCCTTTACTATGTATATTATGTATTACTGCACTCGTCCAAAACTAGACCATGGCCAAACTTTGAAAACAACTCGTCCTAAAACCTTTTTTTCTTCAATAGTCCCCACTGCAGTTGTTCGACTATCTAGCGAAATTGCTCGATCATCTCCCATAACAAAAATTTTTCCATCTCCAACTTGATATGGTAATTGTATATCACACTCTCCCTTACTCTTTTCTTGAATGTACGGCTCATCTAATGCCTCTCCGTCAACAAGAACAGTACCATCTTCTTTAATATCAACATACTGTCCTGCTGTAGCAATGACTCGTTTAATTAAAATCTTGTTATCATAATAAAACGCAATTACATCTCCCGTCCTAAAATGTTTTGTACGGGTTGCTACCACCAACTCTTCCTTATTTAAAGTGGGACTCATACTCGAACCAGTAATCTTAAGTACAGGCATCCAAAGTGTTGCAACCAATACAACAATTGCAGCCACAACAACTAGTGAATATAACGTCCATCTTACTGCACGATAACCACGCTTTTTTCTCTTTAATCGTTCAATTTCTTGATTCATTTCTTCAATAGTTGGGTAAATCAAATTTTCCTTCATTCGCTTTTCCCCCGCATATCTTCATCCGAGGTTTTATTTCGCTGCAAACATTCCTCAACTACTGTTTTAATGCTAGCAACATATTCATCTGCCGCTCTTTGTGCAGTTTCAAATACTTCATTTATAGCTAATGCTGCTTGTGCGATATTACCAAATTCATTTAATCGAAGTATTCGTTGTTCAATGAGTTTATCTTTTTCTTCTAACTGTTGTTTTAAGAATTGAATTTCCCTCTCTTGTTCTGCTAACAATTCAACCAAATCAAGCTTAGACATCTTCTTTAAAGTTTTTTTCATACTCATAACCTCTACACTGAATCTTTTATATTAAATAATATGAATATACTTATTTATCACCTTTTGGGTAAACAATAGCTTAAAAAACACATCACTATTTTTGCCCCCCCCCAACGATATATAATTTTTCTTAATATATATCTATTTAATTTCTTAATAATTCTTATGATTAATTTTTAACAAATAAAACTGCCTTCCAATATGAACGACAGTTTTATTTACACATTTACTCTATATTTGATTTAACTCTGTTATATCATTATACTTTGGTAATATTAATCGTATAGAAAAAAACTCATTGGTATTTTCCACTTCACTTCTACCACCCATTGCCTCCATAATTTGTGTAATTATAGTTAATCCCATTCCATGATTTTCTTGTTTTGTTTGGTGCAACTCCGTTTTTTTACGATTTTGAACATATACGGTAATATCTTTCTCCCTCTCTTCTATCCAAATCTCAATTGGCATTTTCTTATCCGCATATTTTTTAATATTTGAATACACATTATCTGCTACTCTTCTTATTGCAACAATATCCACTCTCAGTTGATATTCTCCTGAAATTGTTTTTTGCATATGAACCTCAAAACCTTCTTCTTCTAAATAATACCCCCCTTCAAATAAAAGTTGGCTTAACATAGAAGGACCATCATAAATCTCTCGTTGATAAACAACATATGCCTTTCCACTAGTAACTGAATTTAAAAGTCTATCCGTCAAACATTTAAGTTGATTAGCCTTAGTTGTTATCATGGTAATACAATTTACTCTTTCTTCTTCCGATTTTGCAAGTTTATAATTCAAAATATCCAAACATGTAATTATTTTTGTCAAGGGTGTTCTGATATCATGAGAAAGGGACGCAAGTAATTTTGTTTGTTGTTGTCTTTGAGTCATCTCATCATCAATAGACTTCACTAACATTATACGCATAGATTCTACTTTTTCACCTAATAACGCTAACTCATCTCCTCCTTCAACATGGATAACTACATCTCTTTTCTTTAAATCCGTACTAATAATTTGACCATATAATGTTTTCATTCGACGAATTAATTTGTAAACAAACCTTAAAACTACAAATTCCGAAAAAATAAATGCAATAATAACTCCAGCATAATTCCAATATTTCCAATATTTATAAGAAGGAACATACCTTTTAGGATAAAATATACCATCCGAACAAATGATTTGTGCATTAGTGTATCTACCATTCAGTTCTTTCGTATAATCAATATATGAATAAAACTTCACACTCCCACGTCTTAACTCACCTAAACTATATTCATGTGCCTCTTCGACTGTCATATTATTCTCTTCGACAAACTCTTGCAGTTCCTGTATAATACCTTCACATTGATTTTCCCAAAATGTAGTAAACAAATCGCTATTAAACACCCATTTCGACATTACATTCGAAATCATAAAGACCACAAAAAAAAAGATAATCCATGAAACGATAGATGTGACAATATATTGTAGTAAAAGATGTCTTGATAATTTATCTTTAATTACCTTAAACAATTCGATACCCCTTCCCCCACTCTGTCAAAAGAATTTCCGGATGCCTTGGATCATCTTCAATTTTTTCTCGAATTTTACGAATAAATACCATAACAGAGTTTCTAGCATCAACCATATATGGTTCCTTCCAAACTTGCTCATAGATACTCTCAATCGAAAACAATCTCCCCGGATACGCCATCATCAATTTTAAAATTTGATATTCCGTATCGGTAAGATTTAGTTTTTCGTCATATTTATAAACACTGTTTTGTCTTTTATCAAGTTTTATTCCACTACATTCTAAATATTCAGCTTTTTTAACAGGGATATTTCTCCCTTGATAAACTTCATAACGACGAATAAGTCCCTTTACTCGTGCAAGCAATTCTGGATACGAAAACGGCTTACATAAATAATCATCTCCACCAACAGAATATCCCATAAGCAAATCCGAACTCTGACTTTTAGCAGATAAAAATAAAATCGGTACATTATAGATTTCGCGAATTTTTTGGCATAGTTCATATCCCGAAAGTCCTGGCAACATAATATCCAATATCACAAGACAGAACTCGGGTGTTAACATCTTTAACGCCTCATCACTAGAACTTGCTTCTTCTACTTCAAAATTTTCGCTAGTCAACAAAATTCTAACTACTGACCGAATTTCTGGATCATCATCCACAATCAAAACCTTCCCACTATGATACACCTCATTTCTTCCTCTCTTAAATTATTGTATATGCTAATCTTTAATTAATACTTCTCTAATATCTCTTGCAAACTTATACTAAACCAGTGTTGTTCCAAATGCATTTGTAAATCAAAATAAAATTTTCTTACTGGACAATATATTTGTGCATTTCTGCTACATTCTCCCTCTTTTTCCATGCAACGATTAATTTTCATTGTCTGCTCCATACTTGAACAAACCTGTCCTACTGTAATTTCAGAAATCGGAACCTCAAGTTGATACCCACCTGTTGGACCTGATATAGAGTTTATAAAACCAGACTTCTTTAATTTACTTACTACCTTAATAAGATATCGATACGAAATCCCCATCATATCTGAAATTTCATCTGCAGTAGCGATCCCCTTTTTCTGATGTAATGCCAAAAGCACACGAATTCCATAATCTGTTGTAACATTTAATTGCAAATTCTTACCTACCTTTTAATACTATTCTTTTGTGTTTTACACCTTTATGTTATACTTAAAATCTTATCCACAAAATTAATTTTTCACCTCCAAATTATCCACTAAATATTGGAAAATAAGGAAATTTTATGAAATTGAACAAATTTCAATTTATATAATAGCGTATAATAACTGTGTTGTCTATGACATTTTCATTTGCCTTTCTATTCTTTATAAAAAGCAAAAGACAGAAGCTACACTCACTTCTGTCCTTTCTATTATTCTTCTGGTAAAAGATTTTTCATACTTTTCAAGCTGATGGCTAAAGTAGACATATTATGTAATAATGCAGAAGTCGTTGGTTGAAGTACTCCTGCTACTCCTAATGCAATTAGTCCTGCATTAATACTCACAATCCCTTTATAATTTTTTTGAATTCGCTTCATCATGGCATTAGATAAGCGCTTCAATATAACAATCTCACGCAAATCTTCTGCTGCAATGGTTATATCCGCAATCTCTCTGGCTATTTCTGCTCCGTCACTAATTGCAATTCCAGCATCTGCAGCCGAAAGTGCCGGTGAATCATTAACTCCATCACCTATCATGATAACTTTTCTTCCTAAGGCTTTCTCTTTCTCAATAAATCCTGCTTTATCTTCTGGAAGAACTTCTGAATAATATTCATCTACCCCCACTCGTCTAGCAATAGACGCTGCTGTACGTTCACTGTCCCCAGTCATCATAACAATTTTAGAAAGTCCTTCTTCTTTAAGAAGTTTTACCATCTCACTAGCTTCTTCTCTAAGAGGATCTTCAATGCAAATCACAGCCACCAACTCCCCAGATATTGCAAGGAATAAATGAGAATATTCCTCAGGTAAGGAATCAAATCTTTCTTGATATTCTGGACGAATACAACATTTTTCATCTTCAAATACAAAGTGACTACTGCCAATTATTGTTTTCTTTCCATCTATATAAGAAGAAATACCATGAGCTACAATATACTCCACTTTTGAATGCATTTCTTCGTGATATAAATTTCTTCTTTTGGCGGCATCTACCACAGCTTTTGCCATAGAATGAGGAAAATGTTCTTCTAAACAAGCAGCAATTCGAAGTGATTCTTCCTCTGGATAATCTCCAAATACAACAACTTCTTTCACTGTTGGTTTTGCCTTTGTTAGTGTACCGGTCTTATCAAATACAATTGTATCTGCTTCTGACACAGCCTCTAGATATTTTCCACCTTTTACGATAATACCATTTTGTCCTGCTTCTCGTATTGTGGAAAGAACAGAAATTGGCATAGCCAGTTTCAATGCACAAGAGAAATCTACCATAAGAACTGAAAGCGTTTTTGTTACATTGCGAGTAAGCAATCCGACAAGCCCAGTTCCCAACAATGTATATGGTACTAAACGGTCTGCTAAATGTTCTGCCTTACTCTCTAGATTGGATTTCAATTTTTCTGAATCTTCAATCATGGTCACAATCTTTTCAAATCGAGTAGAACCTGATACTGCTCTGACTATAATTTCCAATTCTCCCTCTTCTAAAACAGTTCCTGCATATACAGACTGCCCTGCAATTCTTCGTACCGGAAGAGCTTCACCTGTCAAAGATGCTTGATTAATCATCCCTTCTCCTTCGGCTACCTCTCCGTCAAAAGGAATCACATTCCCCATATGCACAACTACTCTGTCTCCCGGTAAAATATCCGAAACCGGAACGAGAATTTCTTGTTTCTCTCGTTTTAGCCATACTTTCTCCACATTTAAAGACATACTCCGTGCCAAATCTCCTACAGATTTTTTATGAGTCCATTCTTCTAATAATTCCCCAATCCCTAGTAAAAACATAACAGAACCGGCAGTGTTAAAATCTCTTCGTATTACCGACACTCCAATTGCTGTAGCATCTAACACTGGAACTTCTATTTTGCCTTTTGCTAAACACTGAATTCCCTTTCCAATATACTGAATCGCCTTAAAAGTAAGCCACACTCTTTTTATTGGATTTGGAAGAATCAACTTTCTTCCATAGTGGAATATGGTTTTTGCAATTAACTTTTCTTTATATTCAGCATTTAAAGCCCTTCCTGAACTTGATAATACATTATCTGGGGCATCTATTTTTTCAAAACTAAACTTTCTTAATCCATTAATAAGTTCTTCCCTGTCACCTGTATAATAGATCACAGCATCTGCGGTGCGCTCATATACTTTGACCTTTGTAATATTTTTCTTTTTTTCAAGAGCCCAGCAAAGAACATCCGCCTCCGCACATGTCATTGCATTTCTAGCGACATGGATACGGAGACGGCCCTGTACTTCATGTTTAATAAGAAACTTCATCGTTTACCTATTACATATTCTCTGTCTGTTCAGACGCACCATCTTCCTGAACAGCATCCTCTTGTATCTGCATTGCTTCTTCCTGTGCACGCTTTTCATTAATCTGTTGCGCTTCTGCAAGAATATCTTCTGCATTTTCCTGTACAATTGTCGCAGTTTTCATAACGCAATCTTTTGCGCGCAATGCAGCTGCTGTACAATTCGTATATACTTTTTTCGCATCTTTACTTGACAGAACTTTAATTCCTGCAGTTCCAAACAAAACTCCTCCTACAAAACATCCAATTTTCTTCCACGTAGAATCACTAAACATAATATGTACCTCCTAATTATTTGTGTTTATAACCTGTATAGAATACCATCAAAAAGCAAAAGACTGACGCCCATGCCCAAAACCTATGTTTTTTCACGATTACATCACTTCCTTCTATAAGACTCTTTTTAGGATAACACGTTGATTTTGAGATAGTCAATTCTAACAGCTCTTACTGATAAATTTTATCATCTTTTTTACTATTTATAGTAAATTTCTCTACTAAGCACATCAATCTTCTCTAGTTCTTTTACCATGCGGTAAATAGTTGCCATTCCAATACTCTGATTCACCTTTGCTACCTTAATATAGATTTCCTTACAGCTGGAACACCTACTTTCAAGTATAACATCCAAAATCATCTCCCGCTGCTTTGTAATCCTGCAACCACTTTCTTTCAACTTTATAATAATGCTTTCTTTTTCACTGTTCATCCCCATTTTCTCCTAAATGACACATATTGATCAAGCAACTCCAAGAAATATTTAATTGCAAACGTCCTCGACTAAAAAACCTTTCTTTTCCACTGCATTAATCAAGATATCTTCACTTACTTCGCGGTCAAGGGATATTTGTGCACAACCTTTATTAAGGTCTACTTTGGCAGATACTCCATCAATCTCGTTCAGACTATCTGTCACGCTTTGCACACAATGCGCACAGTTCATTCCTGAAATAACGATAGTTTTTTTTGCAATCACCGGTCCCGAAAGTTTCTTCCTTTTCTTTTTAGGTCCACTAGAACAGCTCCCCCCTGCTGGACATCCAACACATTTCACCCCACTTTTTTTTGCTTTGTATAAATATGTAGCTGCCCATCCAACCACTATAACTAAAATAATAATTGCAATAATATTTTCCATAGGTCACATCCTTTCTAATTGAAAACAGTGGACAAAGTATACTCCTTTGTCCACCGCAAGTTTCTAATTTTTTATACTTTATTATTTTGCAGAATGTAAGTTATATTCTGCTGCGAATTCGTTATCCGATTTACGAATTCTCCAAAGAATAATTAATGCAAATACAATGACTGCAATAAGTCCTGGAACAAATCCAACGCCAAGAGATCCTGTAGTAATCAATGTACCAATCTGGTATACACCGAAGGCTATTGTATAACCTGTTGCAAGCTGGAGACAAATTCCTCCAAGCAACCATTTTCCACTCTTCATCTCTGAGTTCATCGCTCCAAGAGCCGCGAAACAAGGTGGGGTATAAAGGTTAAACATTAAATAAGCTAAAGCTGCAACTTTTGTAAGTCCCATGACTGTAGCAACTTCACTACCGCTTCCAACTAATGCTAATTCATCTGGATCAATTAAATTTGTAACACCATATACAACCGCTAATGTTCCAACTACATTTTCTTTTGCAATAAATCCTGTTACTGCTGCTGCAGCAAGCTGCCAAACACCAAATCCAAGTGGGATAAATAAAATTGCAAATGGATGAGCAATAGATGCCAAAATCGATGTTCCTTCTGCTCCTTCCTGTACAAGTTGGAAGTGCCAGTTAAAGCTCTGCATAATCTGTACAACAGTATTACATACCAAAATAATTGTTCCTGCTTTCACAATATATGCTTTTCCTCGTTCCAACATAGAACCACATGCTCTTTTTAAACTTGGAAATTTATATTCTGGAAGTTCAATAATAAAGAAAGATTTTCTATATTTTTGCCCTGTAATTCTCTTAACAAGTAAAGCTCCAAGTAAAACTAATAAAATACCAACTAAATACATAGTTGCTGAAACCCACCAAGCATCTGCAAAGAATGCTCCAGCAAATAAAGCAATTACTGGGATTTTAGCTCCACATGGCATAAATGGTGTAAGCATCGCTGTTGTGCGTCGCTCTCTTTCATTACGAATCGTACGACAAGCCATAACACCCGGAATTGCACATCCCGTACCAATAACCATCGGGATTACAGATTTTCCTGAAAGACCTACTCTTTTAAAGATTGGATCCAATACTACTGTAGCTCTTGCCATATAACCACAATCTTCCAATAATGCAATTAAGAAATACATAACCATAACCAGTGGAAGGAATCCAACAACCGCACCAACACCGCCAATGATACCCTCTACAAGAAGTGCGTATAGAAGTGGATTCGCATTTTCCATTAATCCACCGACCCAACCTTGAAAAGTCTCAATCCATCCAACTAACCAGTCTGCAATCCATGTACCAAGCGTTGTCTGCGATATGTAAAATACAAGGAAAATAACTGCTGCAAAGATTGGAATACCGATAATCTTATGTGTAATAATGCTATCAATCTTATCCTGTGCATTTTTATCTTTTGTAAAAACTTTTCTCTTTTCTACTTGTTTTACAATACTGTTTACAAATTCAAAACGTTTCCTGTCAGCAGATTCCACCGATGCCTTATCTTTCAAATCAATATCTGCTTGCATATAAGGCGCTTTCTGACCTTGCCCGTTTAATTCGACCGCAGCATGAACAGCTTCTTTAAGTCCTTCGTGTCCAGAAGAAGTAGAAACAGTCTTAATAACCGGACAACCTAACTTTTCAGATAAAAGTTTTTCATTAATCTCTGTCTGTTTCTTATTAACAATATCGCTCTTATTCAAAGCAACAACTACTGGTATTCCAAGCTCTAAAAGCTGTGTAGTAAAGAACAAACTTCTACTTAAATTAGTAGCATCTACAATATTAATAATTGCGTCTGGATTTTCATTCTTAACATAAGCACTAGTAATACTTTCTTCTGATGTAAATGGAGACATCGAATAAGCACCCGGCAAATCCACCGCGATTATTTCCTCCGTTCCATCGTAATAACCTTTTTTAATTGGACTTTCTTTTCTTTCGACTGTAACTCCTGCCCAGTTTCCGACACGTTCATTTCTGCCGGTCAACGCATTGTACATCGTCGTCTTTCCGCTATTTGGATTTCCTGCAAAAGCGACTCTCATAATTCTCCTCCTTTTTGATACTTATTATTGTATGCATCTAATCTTAGTCAGTATACACTAACCAAAGTATAAAAAAATAGTGATTTCACTATTTTTATATTGAAATAGCTCTCGCTAAATCAGTGTCAATATTATATCGTCCATCTTTTATAGAAACAACGCAACCGCCTTTTAAATGTGAAACCACTGTAATCGGTTCGCCACTATAGCAGCCAAGCGAAAATAAAAAAGCAGTTAACTCTTCATCATCTGTCAAAATGTTCTTAACAATATATTCTTCTCCCTCTTTAGCTTCCAGTAAATTCATATCTCATCACTCCTTGCCAAAATAGTCGTAAGTGTATCAAATATATATGCATATCTATTCGATATTTTTTCTCATTTACTTAGTAAGTATATTCTAATCCTAATAAGTTGTCAACAACTTTCATTGTTTTTTATGTAAAACATACGCTTGATTTTAAATTTTACAACTATGATAAGAAATGGTTTGGATAATTGTTCTACTCTTCATTAGAAAAAGCGTCCACAATTTGCATTTTTGCAAACTCTTGAACGCTTATCTGTCTGTCTATAAGAAGATGTTTCTAAATCATATTTTTGAGTAGTTACTAAAATATCAATTACTGATAGCGTTTTTTATTTAGTATAATTGTAATTACTCCTATTGAACCTATTAACATAGTAGATATCAAACTGATATTAAATCCATCATCTGTATTTGGTGTTTTCTTTTCCTTATCTGGTTTTAATAATTCATTTGGTTGAACATGGTTATCTGGTTTTTCTGGCTTTTCTGGTTTTTCTGGAATACTTGGTTGTAATGGTTTATCATCTTTGACAGTAACTTGAATTGTTTTTGTGATAGTGATACCTTTTTTATCAGTTATCTGATAAGTAATATGATAAATACCTGAAACATTTAGATCAACCGTATTCTCAATAATATTAGATTGATCAAGCATCACTTTTTCATTATTTTCATCATATACATCAATAATATTCAAAGGATCAAAATTTTCACCTATAGTAATTACTTGATCAGTTACATTGATTTTATATCCAAATTGATGATCGATTACATTTTCTTCCCAAATTGCATATAATACTATTTGGCCATCTGCTTTATTTGTCAAATTTATAACATCTGCTTCATCCAAATAAATAACAGTACCATTATCCACTGTTGACCAGCCTTTAAAAGTATATCCTTCTTTTGTAAATGTGTTTTTTGATAATGGAGATGATTGATCATATATCATCGGTTGAGAACTCATCTCTCCTGTTCCTCCTGCCGAATGAAATGTAATCGTATATGCATTTGCAGCCCATACTGCGTACAAATCTACATTTGTATCTTTACCAGTAGAAAGATTTGTTACTGCTTGACTGTCTTTAAATTCTACTTCACCGTTTGGTTGTTTTGACCAGCCTTTAAAAGTATATCCTTCTTTTGTAAATGTGTTTTTTGATAATGAAAATGATTGATCATATATCAGCGGTTGAGAACTCATCTCTCCTGTTCCTCCTGCCGAATGAAATGTAATCGTATATGCATTTGCAGCCCATACTGCGTACAAATCTACATTTGTATCTTTACCAGTAGAAAGATTTGTTACTGCTTGACTGTCTTTAAATTCTACTTCACCGTTTGGTTGTTTTGACCAGCCTTTAAAAGTATATCCTTCTTTTGTAAATGTGTTTTTTGATAATGAAAATGATTGATCATATATCAGCGGTTGAGAACTCATCTCTCCTGTTCCTCCTGCCGAATGAAATGTAATCGTATATGCATTTGCAGCCCATACTGCGTACAAATCTACATTTGTATCTTTACCAGTAGAAAGATTTGTTACTGCTTGACTGTCTTTAAATTCTACTTCACCGTTTGGTTGTTTTGACCAGCCTTTAAAAGTATATCCTATTTTTGAAAATTGGTTGCTTAATAATGCTTGCTCAACATCCATTTCAAATTGTTGAACATCCATTACACCATTACCTTCATTTGCATGAAATGTAACAGTATATGTTTGATTTTCTTTGTAAAATTCAAATGATTCTACAAACTTTTGCTTTGTGTATTTTTCTGTGATTTCTGCAGTATAATTTCCCGGTACAATTTTTTCATTTTTTATAATTACTGTAAATTCACGATTGAAAATATCATATTTTGTACTGATTTGATCTGCTGGTAATTTTATACCTTTTTCATTTTTAAATTCAATCTGATATTCAGGAACATAACTTAATTCATGCCCAGTTGTTTTTAATTTAAAGACTTGAGCATCTTTTTTATCTAAATCGATTCTCTTTTGCCCTTCAACTTTTGCATTTAATGTTGGTTTGTTAATTGGTTTTACTACTTCTGGTGCATATAAAACAATAGAATCTCTAATTCTTGTAAAGTTTTGTGGATTTCCAAAAGGAGGGTGATATGGATAGTTTATCATACGCACTTCACTATTATCATCACCTTTTTGAATAGGGACTGTAAATCCCCCCCTATTATCATCTGAATCTGTTACATGAATTGCAGTTACAAGCCCAGTATTTACATCATAGTCAGCTCCCCATACTGTAATTGCATGACCAGAACCACCACTACTTTGATCAGTCAGAATTGAGATGGTGCAAGCACCATAATGAAGTTGTCGAAGAATTTGATCAGAAAATCCTCTTAGATTTGAAAAAGCTCCTCCTTTGCTCATTCCACCTACTTCCTCTATAAATGGAAATTTATTATCATCATATCCACCGAATACTGTAAATTTTTCTCTTGGATTCCATGATATAGATACATCCGCCCATCTATTAGATTTGTTATTGTAAATCTTATTTCGTAAGTATCCGCCTTGTTCATTTCCTGTTAATTGATTATCCTGGGCTTGTGAATTTCCACTTGGAAAGCCACCAGTAAAATACCAACTAAGTGCTTCTGTTTGATTTCCTCCTAAAGCTGGATCCCATCCATTACGGAAACGATCAAATACCCTCTCTTCATTCATAATATATGCATTATGATCTTCAGGATGTAATTGAGTATAACGATTCAAATACCAAGAGATTAAATTTGAACTCGATGCAGCAAAACATAATCCAAAATCATACTTCCCCCATTTTTTTGTTGCATCTTTCCATCCCCCCTGTTGCGAAATACCAGGAGCATACAATGTTCCAACTATTTGATTATCTTTGCTAGTAGAAAAAGTTAAACGCTCTTTTAATTCTGGTATTTGAAGAACATAATCTCCAAATTGTTCCTTTTTAGGATACGCGGGATCATATTCTTTAAAGTCTTCATTCTTTTGAAAACTTTCTGTATTAGGAAGGAGCATTGCATTGTTTTCTTTTTCATCTACTCTATTTTTAATATTGGAAGAACTACTTGAAGTAGGTGTTCCTAATACATTGCTATGATTTTCATATAATATATTTGTTGCATTTTTATTTATCGCAAATATATTAAGAGAAAACAGCATTGAGCTAATTAATAATGCTGTTGTACCAATCAATAAACGTTTTTTAATCATATTATTCACCTTTCTTTCATTTTGTATTAAATTCTATCATAAAAACAATTTATCTTCAATCTAAACCGTTTTAAGTGTGTTATTAACTTATGATAATGTCACCTTAGGATTCTCTTGAGATACTGTCACAGAACTTTATGGTAATGAGTAGCAATATAATCTCTTGACTTACGGGTTATTGGCTTTTGATAGCCGTTGATATAAGACTTCTTAATTTGACATTTATATAACTTTGTGCTAAAATACAAAGGTTAAAAGACCGACAGTTCATTTGTACCATCCTGTCGTAAAACAAAACCAGGACTTA
>JAHHTN010000139.1 GCA_020024645.1 Faecalimonas sp. | reverse complement strand
ATTAGGGTTGAAAAACAGCGATTATACCGCCTGTGGAGGCTTTTCTATGTAGGGGCAGTATGATTCCCTATGTGGGGATTTAAGTCACCTCTACACAAGGAAAAGAGCGGTTTTTACCTTTTACGAAACAAAATAGGAGCGCCATCATCGGATATCGTCCGATGGTGGCGCTCCATCTTTTTTAAACTATGGAGTTACATAATTGGACAATTTTATGCATATTTCCTCCCTTTTGTTGAAAAAAATAGGAATAGTGATATAATGATTCATAAATAGACTATGAGTCTGACTATGCTAGATGCATAAAAGTAAAACTACGTGAATATTGGCACAAGATTGTAAAAATGTGCAATATACATGTGTTTGGGATAATTACCATTCGGTCAAGAAATGTACCGATATATTAAGATAACTGAATTAACTCTTTTTAGTTGAAGTTCAATAAGCATCTGAATTTGCTTTAGATCCAGATAAATGTCCACATCTCGTGGATCAAAAATTCAATATCGTTTACAGTATAATTGAAATAACATATAAAAATAATTGAATGGAGAATAGTAGATGAAACTTCCACATATATGTATTATCATGAATAAGATATCTGATTTGTCTGAGAATTCTGCATTAAAATTACCAAACGGTATTGCGGAGTTACGAAAACATGTAAATATGCTAGTTATAGATGATAATCCTTTTATGCCTGAAAACTTCTTACAGGCCAATGGATATCAGATGCAGCACAAAACTGATATTGATAGTATTAAAGATGTTGAGCCATATGATATTATTCTTTGCGATATCTCTGGTGTCGGGAAAAAGCTAGGCTTTGTTAAAGAAGGAGCATTTATTATCAGAGAAATTCATGCTAATTACCCTAATAAGAGAATAATTGCATATACATCAAATACATATGATGCTGATTACAATCAGTTTTTCTCCATGGCGGATTTTGTTGCACCAAAGGACTTGGCTATCGATGACTGGATTAATGTGTTGGATGAACAGATAAAGAAATCTATCGACCCCGTTAATCAATGGAAGAAAATCCGTAATTATCTATTGGAGAACGAAGTGTCTACGTTAACTATAGCAAAGATAGAAGATAAATTTGTAGAAGCCGTTAATAGTAAAAACTTTGATAAATTAAAAATTTTCGTACAAGGGAATGACTCAAAGCTAAACTCCATCATAACGGACTTTATGTCGTCTTTGTGTGCTAAGATTATTCTCGGAATGATAGGAGGTATATAAAATGTCATTACTACCATATGTCGACTTATCCGGTAAAATAGTTGATGGAGGATATTTTCACCTTCTGCCATTTTGTAAAAAAAAGTGTTCAAGTGAAACATGCAAAAAACACTATCAAAGAATGCTTGAGGCAGCTTCAGGTGCTTATTGTTGCCCTTATGGTTTGTCTTCCTATGTTTATGCATCCTCAGAAGGTAAAATCATATTTACGGGACTCCGAGTCAAAGGCGTATATGATAAGAAAAAGGCCAAAGCAGCTGAAACACAAGAATATATTTATAATCCAGTTATTGATGCAACCTCTTGCAGTTCAATTGCACAGGAGGATGCGGGTTCTTTGATGGAAAAGCGTACCCTGGAAACGAAGATTGAATCAATTAGGGATTTATTACATGAAGCTCGTTCCTTAAATGGTCAAATTAAAAATTCAATCGATTTGTTATGGGAAACAAATAGTGATGAAGACAATATTGATTATGATTTGATGATTGAAACACTAAAAAATGCACATGTTAGTAGCTTTATGATATCAAATAGATTTTCTTATTTCGATTCAGTTTTAAATCCTGCACTTTCAATAGGCGATCCATATCCGGCTGTTATTTTTAAGAAATTTGATAAAATGCGTAAACTTTTAAAAGGATACCAACGGAAAAATGTTTGGATTTCGGTCGAATCTCCAACTCAGAGTAATTATAAATACAATATATATCCATCCTTTGAGACATTGCTGTTTATTATTTTGGAAAATGCCATAAAGTATTCTCCAAATAACAAGCCTGTAGAAGTCCTTTTTAACGAGGATAATAATCTACTAGATGTTACTGTTCAATCCATAGGTCCATACTGTGATGAGAACGAGATTTTACGCCTCTCTGAAAAAGGATTTCGTAGTGACGCTGCAAAACTGGTGCAAAAAAATGGACAGGGTTTTGGATTAAACTTTGCTCAAAAAATATGCAATATGCATCACATAGGTTTATCTTTTCAATGTACTTATTTATACAAAGATCATGGCGTAAAGTACGGAAACTTTTCAGTGGTCTTACACTTTAATAACAGTACAGATTATGAGCATTAACTTTTTACCCATAATGCATGTAGAGGTAGATTGAACTTGTAGCATCAATACAAAATGGAATGGATCTTTTGGTTGTAAAAATTAGAGTGCAGAGTACAAAGATAACTACAAAAAACTTTCAAGTATATGGTTGGAGGCTTGCACGCTTGGTAATCACCTCGTAACCCATTATGTCAATAATATGCCGCTCAGTACACTACTTTTAGTATGTTGCTGAAGACCAGATATACTTTTTCTTTTGACGACCTTATAGTAATTCAATGTCTTTCTCTCTTTCTTTTTTGACGGGCTGCTCTAACAGGGCATCCACATTCTGCCGGAGGGTGTCGTATTCTCTTTCTTCCTTCTGAGCTTTTTTGTGTTCCGATTGCAGAACAATTTTGCGGGCGGTCAATTCTTCCATTTGACTTTGCAATTTATCATCGGAGGGCAGTTTACTGAGTCCTGCGGTTTGGATAGCCCTAGCGGCCGCTTCAAACAAAATGATTTCACGCTCAAAGCCTCGTAAAAACTTCTCTTTATCGGATGCCATCTTG
>JAHHTN010000138.1 GCA_020024645.1 Faecalimonas sp. | reverse complement strand
TTTTAACACAATAATAGAATTATCTACAGATTCTATTTTATTAAGCTTTTCAGTAATTCTATTAGCAATAACCGCATTTGCCATTTCAGTTCCTCCTACAAAAAGTCTTTTATCTTTCTTGTGCGACTAGGATGTCTAAGTTTTCTCAATGCTTTTTCCTCTATTTGTCGTATTCTCTCACGTGTAACATTATATTGCTGTCCTATCTCTTCAAGTGTTCTTTCACGTCCATCATCAAGCCCAAATCTTAAACGAATTATATTTTGTTCACGTTCTGTTAGCGTATTTAAAGCAGCCTCCAACTGTCCTCTCAACATTTTATCTGCTACAATTTCTTCAACAGTCGGTGTGCTATTGTCTGGCAAGAATTCGCCCAAAATAGATTCTCCTTCTTCTCCAATAGGCGTATCCAATGATGTATACGTCAAATAGTTATTCTTCAACATTAAACATTCACGGATTTCTCTTTCTGACAGTCCTAGTTCCTCTGCAATAATTTCAATTCTTTGTTGGATATTCAATCCATTAATACCCAGTTGATTATCCTTTTCTACAACTTTATTAATGCGCTCCATCATGTGAACGGGAATACGGATAGCGAACCCTTTATCCATAATTTCTCGAGAAATACTTTGTTTTATCCAAAAAACCGCATATGTACTAAATGCTGTTCCTTGTCGTATGTTAAATCTCTCTGCTGCCTTGATTAATCCCATAAATCCAACCTGTTCTAAATCCTCAAAATCCAATCTATTTCTATATCGTTTTTGATAACCAGATGCATATTTGTCCACTAATCCTTTATTTTTCACACATAAATCTTGAATAGCCTGTCTATTTCCCTGTTGTATCAATGAACAAAGAATTTCATTCGATTGATTAACCGTTTTACGATTTTCCAGAAAAATTTCATCTGTTTTGTCATTGTCTTTAAAGATTGATTCATCATATAAAATTTCGAATTCATCTTCATTTTCATACTTGTCTAATTCTAATACAAATTCATCTTCATTTATCTGCTCATCCACAAGATTTATTCCGTTATTACGTAACACTTCAACCACGGCATATTGCTCTTTAATGGATAACATGTTAAACAATCCATCAAACTGACTATATGTAATAGCACCGTCTTTTACGTATGGTTCAACCATACTCAGAATGATTTCTTCATTCATTGAAATCTTCCCCTCTATTCTATCCAGCTAACAAAATCAGGACATTCTTCGGAAATTTCTCGTAGAATTTTTCCTGTTAGCGAATCTTTATCTCTCAATGTTATTATTATTGTATCTATAGCTCTCGTTAACGGTATCATTGCCCAATTATGTATATATTTCTTTTTTCGTTCCTCTGGGCTTTCTAACAATAAAGAATCTACATTACCATCAACATATGAATTTATTTTTTCTTGAAGAAACACATCAAAATCTACGCAAACAACGGTCCAGCCCTCTAAGCCTCTAGCAGAATCATACTGCAGAAGTCTTAGTTCCTCAACATTAATCGTATATCCTTCTCGATTCCTATGGCTTGTTCCATCCCAAATTCGAATTCCCCGTTCTTCAAATTCTTCTTTTTTTAAAAAAACATTATCTCCATAACTTTTTCCAACCAAATCATAGGGAACTAAATACAACATATCGTATGGTACATTTCCAGAATCAATAAGCCGTTTCATCTCTTCATCATGAATGTCAAATAAATTTAAATCAACGGTAATTATCACCTTACCACCGGGCATATTATTCTTAGTAAGTATTTTTCCACCAAGTATATCTAATTTACGGGAATATACATTCAAAAAATCGACCAGATTTTTTTTCTGTCTTAAACAATATTTTAACTTGATATTATTTCTCTCCCTAACTACTGACCAATCACATGCATTTATGCTACGTACAAACTGTTGACCACCATCCGCAACAATAATTTTACCTTTGTCGAAAAGTTTAAGTACAACATCTCTTTCAAGATTACTCCAGTCTTGTGCTTCATCAATTAAAATATAATCCCAATCTAATTGACAATCTTCAGCACATGCATCCCTAACCAAATCAACTGATTCCGAATCTTTCATAAAACTTAATAATTCTTTTAAGACAGACTCATACTTTTCTAAATATTTGTCTCCCTTCAATTTTCCTCCATATAAAATCCTATTGACCAATTTATAGAAATAAGCATGCAAAGTATCTATAAATACACAATTAGCCTCAAACATATCCGGAAGTTCTGCCAATGCAAATAATCTTCTTAAATCAGAGACGAGCGCTTTATTATAAGTTAAAATCAATACTCTTACTTGCTCTTCATCAACTAGCTTAATGGCTGTCTGAATTAAACCTACCGTCTTACCAGTACCAGCCCTACCTCTATAAATTGACACCTTACCTTGTGTATCAACTAATACAGTGGATTCAAAAGATTTATTAGATATCTGCTCAATTCTTCTTCTCGTAAGCTCACCCATCTGCTCTTTAGTTTTTGAGAAAATCTCTAGTGCTTTCTGAATATCCTCGACGGAACAACCATTATTGGAGTCAAACTGATATCCACGCCAAGTTTTATGTGGTGGATTTTGATATATTAATAATTGCATCAACTCTCCAAATTTGAAATCATTCCCTATCACATTCGATATCATCTTTTTCCCATTGTGCATACAAAGACTTTGTATATCTTTTGGAGTTGCCTGGGTAAACCATATGATATTTGTTACATATGGCGAATAATTAAGCATCCTTTTAAAGAAATTAAATGCAGAAGTTTTTTGTTTATTTGATTGCAGAGTTACACAATGATTTTCTTTTCCGTAACGGACATAAAAGTCCGTTCCATTTACAAAAATACCTGATATGTCATGCCGCTTAATTTCAATAGTTGTACAAAAACTACTAATATTTAC
>JAHHTN010000137.1 GCA_020024645.1 Faecalimonas sp. | reverse complement strand
TCTAATAAAATACATAGCACTACCATTAAGCTACTACATATATAACATTTAATTTTTTCTTTTTTCATAACTAGTCTCCTTCTACTATACATATTTATGTAAAAGCACATAATAACGCCCTTTTTTCGTTTGTGAAAAGATGCCTCTATACTGAAAGCGTCCCTTTTTTCTGACTGAGATAATATCATTTTCCTTAAGAGAATAACTGTTTGTAGTAATAAGTTTCCCATTCACAAAAACACGTCCACCCTCAATTAAAGGAACTATTTTATTTCTTGATATCGGAAAAGCAAGCGCAAGAATGCTATCTAAGCGAATTGATGCAACTGTTCCCTTGATTTCTTCAATATTTGGAGTATAGGAAAAGGACTGTTCATCTTCTATTTCTACATATACAGAAGTATGGCGTATTCTTGTTAAATTTTGACAAATAAAATCAGCCAAAGATTCATGCACAAAAATATATGCATTTTTGTCAATAAGCAAAATATCTCCTAATTTGCAACGTTCAATTCCTAAATTCAACACAGCTCCTAAATAATCTCTATGTGAAAGTTCTTCAGCAAACTTTTTTTGTAAAGGAGATATTTTTAAAACTTTTATAGGATAAAAAGGGGTATAATAAAGAGCATCAGGTAGAAAAACAACCATCTGACGCTCTGAACTACAATATCCTCCAAACGTCTCATACTTCGTAAAAAACGTATTTTGAGGTGTTGTATGTAATATATTTAACTCATTGAGATTTAAAAAATCTGAATACGTAGCAATTCCTCTTTGATAAGATACTCTTGATAATTCTATCAGTCTCTTTTGTAATACAATCTCTTCTTTCTGCATATTATTATTCCTAAAATCTTGTACGGATAGACGGCACATCAAAAGATGTATTTAACAAATCTTGTAAATCTCCAGAAATTTCTACATTTGTAGGAGTAACTAAGAAAATATAATTAGAAATTTTCTGTAAGTTTCCACTGATAGCATATGTAGCACCTGAAGTAAAATCAATAATACGCTGTGCAACTTCTAAATCAATTCCTTCTAAATTTAAAATAACTGTTCGTCCACTTAATAAAGTCTCTGTAATTTCTCTTGCATCATCTACTGCAGTCGGCTTGATTACACAGACTTCCATACTTGCTGCTCTCTTTCCATTCGGTTGACGCATCGGTGTCACCTTATTACTAGTATGCGTAGATACAGAAGATGATTTTGATTTACCCTCTTCTTGTAAATCGAAATTCTCAAATTCTTCTTTATCTCGTTTAAAAAAAGACTTTTTGGGTTTTTCTTCATATTCTTCAAAATCTTCTTCTAAAAAATCTTCCTCTTCATCATAATCATCATCTAATTTCATAATATTTAAAAATTTGTCTAAAACACCCATTATGGTATACTCTCCTTATGTTCTTATTCTATATTGTAATTTCTAGCTCCGAAGATAGATGTACCTACACGAATCATACTAGCACCCTCTTCTATTGCTATCGTATAGTCATTGCTCATTCCCATGGAAAGAATGCTCATAGTAATATTATCAATGTTTTTCTCTTTAATGTCAACAGATAAATTCTTCATTTTAGTGAAAATTTCTCGGTTTTCCTCAGGATTTTTTGCATTTGGTGCAACAGTCATTAATCCCTTTACACGAATATGAGAAAGAGTATTTATTTTTCTTAAAAGTTTTTCTAAATCTTCAGGAAAAACACCATATTTACTTTCTTCTCTTGCCATATTTACTTCAATCAAAATATTAACAATACATTCTTTTTTCTCTGCTTCTTTTTCAATTGCTTCAGCTAAGCGTAATGAATCCACTGAATGAATCAATGCTACTTTATCTACAATGTATTTCACTTTATTTCTCTGTAAATGCCCAATCATATGCCATTGAATATCCTTTGGCAATACTTCATATTTATCGATAAGTTCCTGTACCTTATTTTCTCCAAAATTCTTACATCCAATATTATATAGTTCCTCTATCATTTCTACTGGTTTTGTTTTACTTACTGCAATTACAGTTATATCTTCAATATTTAAGGATTTTTCATCGCAGCTTTTCTTAACCTGTTTCATTACATAATCTAAGTTATCTTTTAACATTTTTTCACCCCTACCGCACAACAATATCATTTTCTTTTATTCTTTTGCCATCTAAAGCAATATGGTCATAATTTGATAAACCAAATTCATTTTTTGCTTGAACAATATAAAAGTCTTTACTCTCACAAAGAAATTCTACTTGCTTAAATACTGCATATCCCTTATTAATCTGATAAACTCCAGACAATTTCTTTTTTTCACCAATCGTATGAGTCATATTAGAATTAGGTTTAATAAGAACATCACCGTTGTTTAACTCAGTTAAATCAACATATGCCAAATTATCTTTTATGGAATATATATTCAATGAAACAAACTCTGTTTTGTTTTTTTCTGATTTTTTTAATATACCTGTTTCATCACTATTTCCACCTTTTACAATATATTCAGTTGGTATTACAAAAAAAGGTTTCTTTACGATAGAAGATTTTGGAATTTTTAATCCACTATAATCTGTAAGAATTAATTCCAAATCTAGAAAACGTTCATTCACATATCGTATCATTCCACTGGAGAAATGAATATAAGCCATATATTGTTTGCCTTGTTTTTTCACAAGAAGATTTCCTATCATCTCTTCATTATCTTTTAAAAACCGGACAGTAACAGCTGTTCTATCTTTTAAATCTCCAGCTGTTTTTTCTGTAATCGGAACAACTACAGACCAATTTTCTGAAGTAATCAATTTATATATTGGCTCTCCAGAAGAGATTTTCATATTAGTGTTCAATTCTTTTGAATAATATTTTTGTCTATCAAAATTGGCTGTCGTAATGTGTCCTTCTGTAAAAGATTCATATCCATCTGTATTATATACAAT
>JAHHTN010000136.1 GCA_020024645.1 Faecalimonas sp. | reverse complement strand
TTTAGAACGTAATATCTTCTCCGTAATAAGCAGCTTTGTAGAGATTTTTCATTTCTTCCGAATTGATTTCTCTAGGATTTGTGCTTGTACAAGGATCTGCTACTGCAGTAACTGCCATATTGTCAACCTTAGACATAAATGTATCCTCATCAATACCGAATTCTTTTAAAGAACCAGCCATATCAAGTTCACTACGTAATTTTTTAATCTGATTTACTAAAGCAGTAATCAATTCCTGTTCATTATTTCCTTGTAATCCAATGCGCTGTGCAATTTCTGCATAACGATTTCCTGCAACAACATTTTTACTATTGAAAAGTACTGTGTTAGGAAGATAGATTGCATTTGCAAGACCATGTGGAACCTGAAGGATTGCTCCTGACTTATGTGCCATTGAGTGTGCAATACCTAGAATTGCATTAGAAAATGACATCCCTGCTAGATTCTGAGCTATATGCATCTGTTTACGAGCTTCCATATCACCATTATATGATTTGGCAAGATTTTTGAAAATCATTTCAATAGAGCGCATAGCAAGTGCATCTGTGAAAGGATTTGTTGCATTAGAAACATAAGCCTCTAAAGCGTGAGTAAGTGCATCCATACCTGTATTAGCTACAAGGTTTTTAGGCATCTTTTCAACAAGAACAGTATCCAAAATAGCTACATCTGGTGTTATGTTGTAATCAGCAATCGGATATTTAATTCCAGTCTCATTATCTGTAATTACAGAAAATGAAGTCACTTCAGTAGCTGTACCACTAGTAGTTGAAATAGCAATGAATTTTGCTTTATTTCTAAGCTCTGGAAGATTAAAAGGTTTTGCTGCTTCTTCAAATGTAAAATCAGGATGTTCATAGAAAATCCACATAGCTTTTGCAGCATCGATTGGAGAACCTCCTCCAATACCTATAATCAAATCTGGATTAAATTCATTCATCTGACGAACCCCTTCTTTTACAGTAGCGACAGAAGGATCGTGTTCTACACCTGAAAATGTAGCAGATTCAATACCGGCTTGTTTAAGGTAGTCTTGCATTTTTCCGATCACACCTTCTGATTCTAAACGCTGAGAACCATAAACAATAAATGCTTTTGTCCCTTTTACAGACGCCAAATATTCAATAGCATTATCACCAAAATATACATCTCTTGGAATAGTAAATCTTTTCATAATATTCGTAACTCCTTTTCTTTTCTTAATATGAATATACGTTATTTGGAAATCATTTCCTGTGTTCAAGACATATATTATCAGTATTGATTTCATTTGAAAAGAAGGCACTTTTTAGTCTCCTACATACCAAATGGTGTGTTTTGAGGATTTACAAGAACTTTTCGTAAAAATTATTTTTCCAGTTGACTTTTCTTATAGAGTTTTACATAATTTTTTCCCCATTGGTCCATGGCGCTCATAATGGGAATTAGTTCTTGTCCAAGATCTGATAATTGATATTCTACTGTAGGTGGAATAGTAGAATGTACCGTCCGTATAACAATTCCATACTTTTCCAATTCTTTTAATTGCTGTGTAAGCATTTTCTGTGTGATACCAGTAATAAGACGACGAAATTCATTGTATCGTATTACTTCATGTAAGTGAAGGTTCCATATAATAAGTGCTTTCCATTTACCGCTTAAAATTTCCAGTGTCAATTCGATTTCACACTGGTAGTTTGTGCAACTAATTTTATTTTCTCGTGAATCTGGCATACTTTTTCTCCTTTAATAACAATAAATTTAAGATTTTCTATAATTATACCATACTGCATTATTGTTTTCATCAACAATATCCTTATTTCATTGATTGCATGATTAATCTATTTTTTACATTATTTTGAATAATTTTTTCTGTGGATAATATACATATGCATCGCAACAGGTACTGCTTCACACAATATATCATCTGAAATCTGTTTTACATCTGTAAGCTTCGTCGGGCAATCTCCTTGAAATTTATATCCCAAGGGACATTCCCCTTATTTTTTAGCAGATTTGTCCAGCATTTCATAATTTACACAGATATCGGATTTCCTTATTTTTCGTGTTAGAACAATATGTTTTAAATCGCAACACAACTTAACGCAACGTATACATATCCAGATACGAAAATATCTAAATCCACTACCACTGAATCTAGTGTTATTCCTACTTATCAGATTTTTCAGTTGAATGCATAAGTAAAGGTCTAACCAAGCCTCGAATTTCGGCAAGATTAAGTACAACTCCCATTCTTATACTAATTACATAGGCTCTATAATAAATGTTGGGGTGGATGATTTTAAATTGTGAGGTGACCCCAAAAAGTTAGACTTTTTAAAAGCGTAGCAGTTTTAATGGCTGCTACGTTTTTTTATGCAGCCAAGACGGACAGTCTGTATTCAACAGGACTCATCCAACCAAGTTTCTCTTTAATTCGTTTTTCGTTGTAATACATAATGTATCTCTCGATAGCTTCTTTTAGTTCTTCAAAACTATAATATGTAATCCCGTAGTACATCTCTTGTTTTAATAGACCAAAGAAATTTTCCATAACAGAATTATCGTAGCAATTACCTTTTCGAGACATACTCTGAAAGATTTTGTTTTCTTTTAATTCCTTCGAGTATGCAGGCATTTGATATGCCAACCTCTATCAGAGTGAAAAGTTCTTCTATAAGGACAGTCCGACGTGATTTTCCATTGCTTTCTTTTGTGCAGATAATATGCTTACCGCAGAGGGAGTTTTGCTTATCCCATAACTTAATATGTTGTGATAAACTATAGTTGTAACACTTATGGGCAATAAGATATAATCTTATAAAGAAAAGAGGAATGAAATTATGCCACAGTATTACGATGATGAATTTAAAAAGAAAATCGTTCGTCTCAAATTAGAAGAAGGTCGAACTGCTAAAAGCATTATTTCTGAATACGGCGTTTCGAAAGCCAGTATCACGAAATGGTGCCAGGAATTCCGTGAAGAATGCCAATCCAATT
>JAHHTN010000135.1 GCA_020024645.1 Faecalimonas sp. | reverse complement strand
ATAAAATGCTTATAAATGAAAGCAGTTGTGTAGATACCACCCATTCGTAAGAGTGAGTGGTATCTTTATAAAACAACTCCCAATTTTTTGGAGGGAACTTATATTATATCATCTTACATAAAAAACAGTTTTAAATCATCTTCTACCGTACGTATCCCTGCAATACCGAAGTTTTCAATCAAAACATTAGCTACGTTTGGGCTTAAGAAAGCTGGAAGTGTAGGACCAAGGTGAATATTTTTGACGCCAAGATACAAAAGTGAAAGTAAAACGATAACTGCTTTTTGTTCGTACCATGCGATGTTATAAATAATTGGAAGATCATTGATATCATCAAGACCAAAGACTTCTTTGAGTTTCAATGCAATTACAGCTAGAGAATAGGAATCATTGCATTGACCAGCATCTAATACACGGGGGATGCCATTGATATCGCCTAAAGGTAATTTATTGTATTTATATTTTGCACAGCCTGCAGTTAGAATTACAGTATCTTTTGGAAGGGCTTTGGCAAATTCTGTATAATAATCACGGCTCTTTGCACGTCCATCACAGCCTGCCATAACTACAAATTTTTTGATTGTGCCATTTTTTACTGCATCTACGATTTGATCTGCCAAAGCAAGTACTTGTTCATGGGCGAATCCACCAATGATTTCCCCAGTTTCAAGTTCTTTTGGAGAAGCACATTTTTTGGCATGTGCGATAATTGCAGAAAAATCTTTTGGTTCACCTATTTTTCCTGAAATATGGGTACAACCTGGATATCCAGCTGCACCAGTTGTATATAATCTCTCTTTGTAACTATCCTTTGGCGGTACGATACAGTTAGTTGTCATTAATATTGGTCCGTTGAAGGATTCAAACTCTTCTTTTTGCTTCCACCATGCATTTCCGTAATTCCCAACAAAATTTGGATATTTTTTGAATGCAGGATAATAGTGGGCAGGAAGCATTTCAGAATGTGTGTATACATCTATTCCAGTACCTTGTGTTTGCTCAAGTAGGATTTCTAAATCGTGCAAATCATGACCGGATACTAAAATAGCAGGGTTCTTTCTTACACCAATATTCACTTTTGTCATTTCTGGATTTCCATAGTTTTCTGTATTTGCTCTATCCAACATTTCCATACCAGTTACTCCGTATTTTCCGGTTTCCATTGTAAGTGCAATTAAATCATCTATACTAAGATTATCATCTGTTGTAGCTGCCAATGCCCGTTGAAGAAACGCATCAATATCTTCATTATTATGAAGAAGAACATTTGCATGTTTAGAATAAGCGGAAAGTCCTTTTAGTCCATAAGTAATAAGTTCTCGCAACGAACGGATATCCTCATTTTCAGTAGAAAGTACTCCGACTGTTGTAGCCTTTTTTTCCCAGTCGCCTGTTCCATCCCATATCGCTGCATCTGGTAGAGAAGAAATGTTTTTTATTTGAAGAAGCAAAGAATCTTTTGCTTTTAAAGTAGTGTGAATTCTTTCTTCAATACTTTCTTTATCGAAATTTGCATTGGTAATTGTGATAAATAGGTTCAAGGTAATTAAATGATTGATATCAGCAGATACTTCCTTTCCTTCTTGACGAAGAAGAGTTGTAATAGCTGAAATTCCTTTTGTGACATATACAAGCAGATCCTGCATAGCTGCTACATCTGGTTTTTTCCCACAGACGCCAGATATAGTACAACCTTTACAGCCTGCAGTTTCTTGACATTGATAGCAAAACATTTTTTGTTCCATAATCTTTACCTCCTAAAATTTAAATATATAAAACGTTTTGAAATTTTCTTTTATTCTAAAAGTCTTCCATCCATAGAAATGGTAGCTACTTGCCATGGAATAAATTTTCCACTTATTTGCAATGCTTTTTTTGTTGCTAATTCTAACCCACCACAACAAGGAACTTCCATTCGTACAATAGTTACACTTTGAATAGCATTATTTTGAATGATTTGTGTTAATTTCTCACTGTAATCTACTTGATCAAGTTTAGGGCAACCGATAAGAGTAATTTTGCCACGCATAAAATCATCATGCATTTTAGCGTAGGCATATGCACTGCAATCAGCTGCAATTAGCAGTTTAGCGTCATCAAAATATGGAGCATTGACAGGAACTAGTTTTATTTGACAAGGCCACTGACCAAGTTGTGAATCTGTAGAAATAGGAGTCGGTTTTTCCTTTTTCTGCATATGTTCTAGTACAGCTTTTTCATCATAGGCTATCGCTTCTCGTTCTACAAATGAGATGGCTTTAGTTGGACAGGTTGGAAGACAATCTCCTAAACCATCACAATAGTCATCACGTAGTAGTTTGGCCTTACCATTTATCATGCCAATTGCCCCTTCGTGACAGGCAGAAGCACATATTCCACAGCCATTACATTTTTCTTCGTCTATTTGAATAATTCTTCGAATCATTTTCATATCATCCTTTCTATTGTGTTTCTAAAATAAATATATTATAATTAAGAATGAAAGTCTGTTGTTATAACAACAAAAGGAGAAAAAATGAATTTATCAAATACACAGTTGTTTTATGGAATAAAAGAAGATGAAATTAAATCACTTTTAAGTTGTTTAAATGCTGAGAAACGTAGTTATAAAAAGGGAGATATCATTCTTTCGGAAGGAAGTATTACGGAGAATATAGGAATTGTATTGTCGGGTATGGCGATGCTATCCTTTTGTGATATTTGGGGAAATAATAGTATATTGGGAAATGTTGCGCCTGGTTCTATATTTGCTGAAGTATATGCGTGTATTCCGGGACAACCAATGTTAGTTACAGTGACAGCTGCAGAAGATACTTCCATATTATTTATGAATGTGGGACATATTTTGACAACTTGTACTCATACCTGTCCTTTTCATACTAGACTAGCTAGAAATTTATTGAATGTTTGTGCCCATAAAAACCTTCAGCTTTCTCAAAGAATGCAACATACCAGTTCTAAATCTGTGAGAGGGAGATTGATGT
>JAHHTN010000134.1 GCA_020024645.1 Faecalimonas sp. | reverse complement strand
ATGCTTCTATCATATCATTTCTTTTCAAAAAATACTTGCATATATGTACCATAAGTTCTCTTCTTTTTGTATAATTCGGAACTTCCTTCTTTACATTACTATTTTTTCTTTATATACTGTAGATAGAAAATTGCCAGTTTCATGGCAGAAAAGAGGTCTATAATGGATTATTTTGATATTTCCGCCAGCGCTGTTTCAGGAGGATGTTTGCAAAACCACTCAGGTCCTTATCTCTTTGAACGTCATATTCATACTAGTTTTGAAGCCTATCTAATTACACAAGGAATTTGTTCAATGAATATTAATGGAGAAGATATTTCTTGCCAAAAAGATGATTTTATTATGATTTTGCCAAATACAGTTCATTCTTTTGAAGTAGCAGAAAATGAAAAATGTGAATTTCTTCATGTGCACTTCGAACCCGAATTATTTGCTCATATTTTGGTAAAAAAAACGCCTGAATTTTCTATATCCTTATCAGACGCTTTATCATTCCATTCTAATTTTTATTACAAGCAAATATCAAATGTTACACTTTTTAATTTAATGACTTCTATTGTAAGCGTTTATCAAAAACCACACTCGTACTCTGCTATATCAAACAATTTATATGTTGCCCAATTGATGTTATATGTTTTAGAACAAGTTTCTAAAGATGAACCATTAACCCTAGGTGTTCATATACAAAACCGATATATTTCCTATACCCTCCAATATATTACCGAACATTTTCAAGAAAAAATTCTCATTCCTGATATCGCAAAAAAATTAAATATTTCCACTCGTTATCTAGGTAAACTTTTTTCACAACACATGAACTTAACACTTGCTAACTATATTAATATTTATCGTATTAACCAAGCAATCCAATTGATGAGTTCAACAGATATGTCACTTGTAGATATTGCATTATCCATTGGATTAAATGACGCTCAACATTTTTCTAGGTTATTTTATAAAATAATTAATATGCCCCCTGGAAAATACAGAAAAATGATCGAAAAGAAACTTTAATAGAGGACGTGATTTTCAAAAATCGCGCCCTCTTTATTCCTTATTTCACAAAAATCTTTGCATCATAAATCGAATATCCGTATTTATTATTTCTTTGAACTCCTTGCACTCTTACATATCTTGCTTTTGCAGGTGTAAATTTTACTGTCACATTTGGAGATTTCATCTCTTCTATCATTACTGTTTTGACTGTCTTAAAACTCTTCCCATCATCAGATATTTGAATGTGATACAACGCATCATATCCATTTTCAAAATACAATTGTATACCAGACACCGTAGCTCGTGATGATAATTCAAATGTAATGTCTTCATGATTTGTCCAATCACTTGCCCATCTTGTTTTCATATTATTATCAATAGCTGAAGAAGCTTGATAGTTATAAACTGGATTTTTCTCATAACTACTTGCCGTTGCAGTAATTGGTTTAACTGCTTTATCAGGAAGAGTCATATCAATTTCTTCATCCAGTTGGTAATCACTATTATATTTCAATGTTGTTAATGAATGTGGTTGTAATGTAACTTCCACACTTCTGTCATCATCTATAACAGTAACCGTCTTCGCATTGTCAGTAACATTACCAAGCATAACCGAAACCATTCCTTCCTCATCTATAACTGCTGTCTTCACAATATCTGTATCTGTTGTCGTTTTAATACTAACTGTTCCCGGTTGTACTGTACGACTAATTTGTTTTAAAATATAATAAGAAGGCTGATAGCACACCTTATTATTCTCATCCAACATGATTGGAGCATGACATTTATTAACTACTCCCTGTGTTGGCCCCCCCTGTCTATCGAGTAAAAGGTTCCAATCAATCCATGTCTCTGTTCCATGTTCAAAATCATTTAAAATGTCATAAATATAACGATCTGCTGGATCAAAACTTCCAAACCATGGTCCTTTTTCTTGACAGGCTTCTGTAGCATATAAATGGATATCTGGGAATTTTTCTTTCACTTTGTCCAAACTATCAAAATCTTTTGACCACATCGGAACACCTTTCATTTCATGCCATAAATCTCCTGCATACCAGTGAAACGCAATTCCGTCAATATATTTTCTTGCTTTTTCGTTACTTAATACTTTCGTATTGAATTTCACAAAACCGTCATGATGCATTGGATCGTTTCCTTTGTCCCAATCCCAAATTAGAACTTTTGGATCTAAATGATTTCTTTCTAATGCTGGCCCCAGATGATTTCCCACAAAATTAATCATTGCATCTGTAGACCATGTGGCAGCCTCCCATTTCGGATTATTTTGTGCTTCATTCTGAATTGATAATGAATAGACATCTATCCCCGCTTTTTTATATTCTTGAATATATTTCACAAAGTAATTTGCATAACTTTCGTAATATTCTGGCTTAATTGAGTTGTCTACAAGATTTAACCCTGCTGTTCCTGTCTGTCCTCTTCTAACACCACTTTTTTTCATCCATGCTGGCGGTGCCCAAGGTGCCGCAAAAAATTTAATATCTTTTCTATATGACTGTACTTTCTTTATTGCCGGAATAATATAATTCCAGTCCTTTTCGATAGTAAAATGCTTCAATTGTGGATCGGGGGTCTCTGTATCATTGTAACTATAAGATCTTGTAGAGAAATCTGCCGACCCAATCGTTGAACGTAAAACAGAGTACTTCGCACCACTTTCTCCAAAATACGCCTCATAAATTTCTTCTTGTTTATCTTTACTTAGTTTTTGCAAATTATATGCTGCTGACTCAGTCATCGCTCCACCAACACCTAATAAAGTCTGTCTTTTTTCCTTCGGATATACCTTTACATATCCACTACTCTTAGATGGATCTGCTTTTTCAAACTGTACATCTGACAAAATTTGCTCATATCCACCTTCTTTTGCTGATACATGCACTTCCACTTTTCCTAAATTTTCTTCTGCTTGTACATTCTTTACCTGCAAACCACTAAGTGACATTCCAAGCATCGCTACCGTCAACATACTTGCTACAATTTTTTTCTTCATTCAATCCCTCCTTACCACGTTCATACACTGTATAATTT
>JAHHTN010000133.1 GCA_020024645.1 Faecalimonas sp. | reverse complement strand
ATAAAATTATTTCTAATATTGAACGTGTTGGCGATCATGCAATGAATTTTTTGGGATATGCAAAAGATTTAAAGCAATGGGGAATGAAATTTTCGGATTCAGCATTAAAAGAAGTGGAAGAGATGAAAACACTTTGTGCTAAAGCATTGGAAGATATTACTGTCGAAGATCTTTCTAAGGCAGAAAAGATTTTAGAAAAGTCTGCTAAAAATGAACAGAAAATTGATGACATGAAGGAAATGTATCTAAAAAAACAAATTGAAAGAATGAAAAAGGGTGCATGTAAAGCAGAAACGGGAATTATTTTTTCAGAAATTCTTACGGATTTTGAAAGAATTGGTGATCATATCTTAAATATTGGTGAACAATACAACGAAATGATGTAATGCGATTGCTAGTTTTTTCTGAAAGAGGTATAATAAATCTAGGACACATAAAGAAGCAAAGGAGGCTTTCTTATGAAGATAGATATGCACTGTCATGTGAAAGAAGGTTCAATTGACAGTAAAGTGAGTTTAGATGAATATATTACAATTTTGAAGAAGAATGGTTTTCAGGGAATGCTGATTACAGATCATAATACGTATAAAGGGTATCGTTATTGGAAAAACAATATGCGTGGGAAAAAACACACAGATTTTGTTGTGTTAAAAGGTATTGAATATGATACGCGTGATGCAGGACATATCATTATTATTATGCCAGAAGGAGTTAAGATGCGTCTTTTAGAAGTGAAAGGTCTTCCGGTATCTGTTTTGATAGACTTTGTGCATAAGAACGGTGGAATTTTAGGTCCTGCTCATCCTTGTGGTGAGAAGTATTTAAGTTATGCAAACACAAAGAGATTTTTTAAATCGCCAGAATTAATCAAAAGATTTGACTTTTTTGAAGGGTTTAATGCATGTGAATCAGAAGTATCTAATGAAGCTGCGATGAAACTAGCGACACGTTATCAAAAGCCAACAGTTGCAGGAAGCGATTCTCATAAGCCGGAATGTGTTGGAAAAGCATATACGATTTTACCGGAATATGTTACTTGTGAAACGGAGTTAATCACGTTAATTCGAAGAAAAGTACCAATGAAAATTGGAGGAACATTATACGCTAAGACAACGAAGGAAAAATTAGGAAAAGCAAGCAAAATTTTGACGTACTCTTTTTGGATATATAATAAGGGTGGAAATCTTTTAAAGGCACATAAACGAAAAGGAAAAGAAAAAGAAGAAAATCCAGTAGATGCAATAGACCCGATTGAAGTAGAACTTTTAGCGAAGAAAAAATTAAAAAATATATCATAAAAAGAAAAGAAGGTATGTCTTTTGGCATATCTTCTTTTATACATTGTGAATATCAACATATGAAAAGAAGGTGGGAATATAGTATTAGACGGAATATGGATGAGCATACTATTTATCATTTCTATACAAGATATACGATATAAAAAAATAGAAAATAAATGGATTTTGATTTTATTAATTTGTAATTTTTGTAAAGGATTTGCTATAGAATGGTTTGCTGGTGCGTTATTAGCTGGAATAATTTTTTTTATTATACTCATGTTTGCTCCAGCAAGTTTTGGTGGTGGAGATGTGAAATTAAGTGTGGTAGCAGGATACTATTTAGGGGCGAAAAAATGGTTTTATAGTTTTGCAATTGCAGTGTTTTTGTCAGGAATGGTTATTTGGGGAAAATATATTTTAAGGAAAATAGATAAAAAAGGAGAAATTGCATTTGGACCTTATCTTTGTTTGGGAATAGTAGTAATGAAAGTTTTTATCTAAATAATAGTGACAGAATGATAGCAAATTGATATAATTATTGGTATTAGGCATTTTGATGTTTAATGCAAATAGGAGTAAGGAGATAGAGTAATGGAAAAAGTAGAATTTTTACCTGTGTTGTTAGCCAGCGATATTAATGTATATAGTATGGCAAGAGCATTTCATGAAGAATATGGAATTAAATCATTAGTGGTAGCAAGAAGTTCCAGTAATATCATTGCAAACAGTAAAATTCTTGTATATAGAGAAAGAGTAGGATTGGACAAGACAGATATTTTTCTTAAAGAAATGAATGATATATATAAGAAATACGGAAAGGAAAAGAAACTTATTCTTATTGGATGTGCAGATCATTATGTGCGTTTGATTGTGGAAAATAAAGAGGAGTTAAAGGATAAATTTATTTTACCTTATACTGATAAGAAAGTATTAGATAACATTGTATTAAAAGAAACTTTTTATGAATTGTGTGAGAAATATAATTTAGATTATGCGAAAACATTTATTTATAAACCAGAAATGCAGTTTGAATTTGATTTGAAAGATATGTTGTTTCCAGTAGTATTAAAAGCTTCCGATAGTGTTAAATTTCATCGAAATAAATTTGAAGGATTTCACAAAGCATATTTTATTGATACAAAAGAGGAATTAGTGGATACATTAAAATTAATTTATAACAATGGTTATGACGATAACATGATTATTCAGGAGAAAGTTCCAGGGGAAGATGCAGCAATGTATGATTTGCAAATTTATGTTGGAAGTGATCATAAAGTCAAAATGATGAATCTTGGAAATGTTGTATTGGAAGAGCATACACCTACTGCCATTGGTAATAATGCGGCGACAATTACTATGTCGGATTATAATGAAGAACTGATGAAAAAAATACAGTTTTTGATGGAAGATATCGGATATGAAGGATTGGCTGACTGCGACTTGAAATATGATTATCGAGATGGAAAATATAAAATGTTTGAAATCAATATTAGACAAGGAAGAAGTCATTATCGTGTGACGGGTGGCGGGTATAATTTGGCAAAATATATTGTAGATGATTATGTATACCATAAAGAAATTCCAACAACATATGTAAAAGATGAATATTTTTGGCATGTTGTTCCATTGGGCGTTGTTTATAAGTATGTAAAGGATAAAGAAAAGATTGCTAAGATTAAAGAATTGGTAAAACAAGGAAAAGTTTGTGATTCATTTTATTATAAAGAAGATATGTGTTTAAAGAGGAAAATCATGTATTGGCTTAGATGTATG
>JAHHTN010000132.1 GCA_020024645.1 Faecalimonas sp. | reverse complement strand
GATAATAAGATTGCACACATTATTTTCACTCCACTTCAAAATTTTATATAATATATTATACGACAATCAATTTACGATTTCAACACCTTTTCGAACATTAGTTCTTGTCAACAAAAATCTTATTGACTTCTCCTCTATGAACTATTTTTTGAAATTGTTCATTTGTCAATTCAAAAAAACCCCAATACTGATTTCGTTCTAATCCTATTTCTTCTATCAAGTCATGACGTACAATTCTCTTTTTCATAGCAGCATTATAAGTCATTTTTATAGCTTTACATTCTCCTCGATTAAACCAGTAACGCAAATCATTCTTGTCAAACACACTATATTTACTTACATAATTATAAAATCCTTCAAATGAAAGAAATTCATCTTGCTTTTTTACTTCTTCTACTACACAAACAGACGTAGCTACTGCAGAATACTCTGCACTTCTTCCATATTCAGCGGTCCTATAAATAATTACTATATCTCCGTATTTCAACGATTCAACTTGCCCCATCGAACATACATATACCTTTTGAATCGAATTCGTATAAGAAACATCTGTAATAATATTTTTGTTTTCTGTTGTCAAAATAGAATCTGGAAACATAACCGAATGGTATTTAGGATAAATACTTAACAAATATTTCTTTACTGTTCCACAATCAACCAATGGAAAATCCTTCTTAATATCACCAGTTATTATATTCATTCGTTTCAAATACACATTTTCTATATATTCGCCTTCTCCCTTTGTACCATATAATTCGAAGCCAAATTGTTGCACCAAATCTATAAGTGTTTTATGTTTTTCATAAATCGTAACATAGCAAACATCCACTTTTTCGTTCGAAGCATAATCCATAATTATCTTAATAAATTGTTCACCCATTTTGGTTCCATGTGCATCAATTTTAAAAGTCCCTACCTTTAATATTCTATCTGCATAAATAGGAGGGGTAACATCTTCAACGCACAATTTTTCTACCTTCAAATATAAAAAACCTACTAACTTCTCATCGACATATTGAACAAATGCATCCTGATTGCTTTTTCTCTTAAACCACTCATCAAAGCCTGGATAATCCGCTCTCAAAGATTGAAAAAAAGAATCCTGCAAATTTATTTCAGCAAATGTTTTATGTGAGATATTATTCAATATTGTCACCTCCAATTTCTTGTATTCTTTTCATAAATTCCACTCCCGTACACTCATGTGTAATTATCACATATGGTATTTTATATTTTTCCCATAATTCCTCCGCAAACTTTTGTTCTTCATGTTGCATCTTTTCTATCGACTCTATTCTGATTTCTTTCCCATCTCTTGCATTAATTCTGCCTAAAATCAGATCAGGACAATCTTGCAAAAGTACTATTCCTTCTATCTGAGTTTCATAAAAAAATTTTTCTGGAATACGAACCACATTTCCTTCTGTATCAAAAATACATAAATGTCCATCTAATATAAAACTATTTTCATCTTTCAATTTTGCTTCTTTTATCGCTTTAATCAGAATATCTTGATTATTCTTCACATTACGGACTTTCTTATATCCCGCATCCGTTGAAGGTTGATACTTTTCAATCAAAGTACTCGCTGAATAGATATTATATTCTTCGATTTCTTTCTTAATCTTCTCTAAAAAGAAACCTTTTCCAACGCCATGTACTCCTGAAAATAAAATACTTTTCATTTATAAACATTCCTTTCCTACTTTATGCACAATTTATATTAGATTCCAAAAAAGTTTCTAAGCTACTTACTGGTTTAATCCTAGGTGCTAACATAACCATTGTTCCACCCTCGGTTAATTGACACATCCGTTTAGGGGCATTAGTTTCTTCACTATATAACGAGGGAACATACTTCTGAGCATTATCCATAATGTATTCTAGTACTTCCACCATAAATCCTAATGCCCATTTGCCTCTTACTGAATAATTTTTCTTATCTTTTTCAAATCTACTTTGCATCTGCAAAATTTTTTCTTCATGCTTGCTTGATAGTTTCAAATTTTCATATAAATATTCTTTAATAGGTTTTCCCTTGACCAATTCCACCCAAACATTTTCACTATCTATTTTTATCATCTTTTTGATTTTAGCATATTTTGCCAAACGCACTTTATTAACAATATTACTAACCAACACGGTTGCCATACCGTAGGTCGAATTATCACAAAATGTTTTCCATCGTTCAAGATATATTTCTCTAATCTTTTCTAATTCTTCATCTTTAGCATTAGCAAATCCGTAAAAATCTTCTAATACTTCCATAAACATTTCTGCATTCACTGCATCATTCTCAAACGAATATTGATCAGTTATATATACATTTGTATCTATAAATTGTTTTTCTCCCATCCAATAAGAGAAATCACGATCCACAAAAAACAAAATTTTATTTTTTTCATAAATACTCCAGTCAAAAGCACTATATACTTCTAGTACAGACTCTTTTCCGCCTACATACTGTTTTCTCATTTGAATATCAGCATATTTTCTTTTTATTATTTGTCCGTAATACCCCAGGTCTTCTCTCCCCTCACAAACAATATAGATTTTCTTCTCATCCCTTTTGTATTCAGTCTTTATATTATGTACAAACACATTGACTTTTTTCCGAGCAAGACTGTGTCTTTCCAACATATTCATTATTTTATCACTCCACTGTTAAAAATTCTTCCATTGCACATGCATATGATAATAATGAATTATCATAAACAAATGGGGATTGTGTTGCCACGATAAGGTGGTCACACATGCCACTCTTTAAGACGTCTTCCAAGATAGTTTCTTGCCAAGTAACTGAGAGCGATAATTCAGGCTCATCAATAATGATTATACTCTGTTGTTTAATGAACAAGTAAATGTAACTAAAAAGAGCTACTATTTGCTTCTCTCCAGAAGATAACTGTTCTATATTCATTTCTTTTTGGCTTCCGTCACGACTCTGAACAGTTATTGCGTATTCAAAACTTTTAGGTTTATACACAAATTCTTTCCCTGATAAATATTGATTACATACATAAAAAAAATGTTCCAGTTTGCTTTCGATTTCTTTGAGACTTTCATATCTCTTAATCAACAT
>JAHHTN010000131.1 GCA_020024645.1 Faecalimonas sp. | reverse complement strand
ATTCCATCACTTATTTGTATTACGTTTAGTTTTCTTTTATTAGTGGCACTAGTTATTTTTAAAAAGGAAGAAGTAGTACAGGAAATGCATAAAAAGTTTCATATCTAAATATCTGGCATATACTAAAAAAAACAAAGAGGAAAGCAATATGGAAAATTTAGTTATGTTTACAGGAAGAATACAACTTATCCAGCCTATAGATGAAGAATGTTGCAGTCAAATGGTCACGATGCAAAATGCAGAGGGAGTCTTTGATTTTATTATTTCTTCTGAGACATATGTAATTGATATGGTACGTCTTCGTCTAGGAATGCAAGTGTCTGTTTTTTATGACGCAAATCTTCCGGTTCCACTTATTTATCCACCACAATATCAGGCTGTTATTATTGGGAGAAATCTTCCTAATGAAAAAATCTATGTTGGATATTTTGATAAAAATTTGATCGCGATGAATGAACAGTTAAAATTAACTATTTCAAGAGGAACAGAAATTATTTCTTCAAATGGACAGCCATATTTATGTCCAGTTGGAGAAAATATTCTTATTGTATACTATACAATTACGACAAGGAGTATTCCACCTCAGACGACTCCTAGAAAAATTATTGTGATGTGTTAAAACACGTATTTTTCTCCCAAACATATATTGATAAGGTAAAGAAATAAAGTGGGGGAAATAAAATGAAAAAGAAAATTATTTCATTGATAATCGTATGTTTTATATGTATCATTACCATTTCGATGGCAGCATGTAAACAAGAAAAAGAACCAAAAGATGAATTACAAAAAGTACATTTAAATGAAGTGGCACATTCTATTTTTTATGCACCGTTATATGTGGCGATTGAAAAGGGGTATTTTAAGGAAGAAGGAATTGATCTTGTTTTGAAAACAGGATTTGGAGCAGATAAGACAATGACAGCAGTGCTATCAGGCGATGCAGAAATTGGATTTATGGGTTCTGAATCTTCTATTTACACTTATAACGAGGGAGCAAAAGATTACGTTGTGAATTTTGCACAATTAACTCAAAGAGCAGGAAATTTTCTCGTTGCAAGAGAAAAAATGTCAGACTTTAAATGGCAAGATTTAAAAGGAAAAGAAATAATAGGTGGTAGAAAAGGTGGAATGCCAGAAATGGTATTTGAGTACATTTTGAAAAAGAACGGGATAGAACCGCTAAAAGATGTTAAAATAAATCAAAGCATTGATTTCGGTTCTACAGCTCCAGCCTTTGCGGAGGGAAAAGCTGATTTTACTATTGAATTTGAACCTAGTGCAACACTCCTTGAATCTGAACAAAAAGGTTATGTTGTTGCATCGCTTGGAAAAGATAGTGGATATGTTCCATATACTGCTTTTTGTGCAAAAAAAAGTTATATAAAAGAAAATAGAAAAGTTTTACAGAGATTTACCAATGCTTTACAAAAAGGTATGGATTATGTGAAATCCCATACACCAGAAGAAATTGCGAAAGTAATAAAACCACAATTTAAAGATTCAGACATAGAAACAATTACAACAATTGTAAAACGATATGCTAATCAAGAAACATGGAAAGAAAATTTGATTTTTGAAAAAGAAAGTTTTGAACTATTACAGGACATTTTGGAAAGTGCAGGTGAGTTGGAAAAAAGAGTTCCATATAAGGATCTAGTTACTACTGAATTTTCTAAAAAAACAATAGAGTAATTGTGCAAAAAATATAAGAAAGTCATTTGTCTGAAAAGACATTTGACTTTCTTATATTTTAAAATTACTTATGCAATCTTTCAAATACCATATCATAACCATCATTTCCGTAATTAAGCGAACGATTTACACGACTGATGGTTGCAGTAGACGCTCCTGTTTTTTCTGCGATTTCTAAATATGTTCTTTGCTCTCTAAGCATCTTTGCTACTTCAAGTCGTTGGGAAAGTGAAAGTAGTTCGTTAATTGTGCAAACATCTTCAAAAAATGTGTAGCATTCCTCTCTATTTTTTAGGCTTAGAATAGCATCAAACAGATAATCAACAGATTCTGTTCTGATTTTTTTACTCATATTTCTAAATCTCCTATAACTTTATTTTCTAAACTACTTTTCTATTTTAGCACAGTAAATTTATGAAGTCTACATTTTTTTATTACGTTTCATAAATTTTCTTAATTTATGCAAATCTGTTGTTGCGACAAGTTCCTTAGGAAAGTCGCAATTTTCTAATAATTGTTCAATATAGGTAAAATTACCGACATCAATATCTACATGAGCATCACTTCCAGTAGTGATAGGAACATGATATTTTTTACAGAGAGATAGCATAGTTTTTATGTTTTCTTTTGCACCTTCTCTAAAACTATTTGGGGAAAGAGAAGAGTTATTTATTTCTAAGAGAGTTCCAGTTGCTTTAGCCGTATATACAAGTTTTTCGTAATCTATTGGGAAACGAGAATCATCAGGATGCCCGATAATATCTATATATGGATTTTGCATAGCATGAATATATGCGTTTGTGTTTTCTTCAATACCATTATTTTTTTGAAAACACGGAGTGTGAATGCTTGCAATAGCAATATCTACACTTTGTAATAAAGAAGGGGGTAAATCAATATTTCCTTCTTCATCTAATATGTTTAATTCAACTCCTAAAAGTAGGTTTGTTCCATACATCATCCGTGGAACAACTTTTAAATTGGAAAAATAAAAGTTTCCACAACTTTCAGGCATTTTTGGGGCGTGCTCAGTAATTGCTAGAGCAATAAGTCCTTTTTCTGAGGCGGATTTAGCCATTTCTCGTATTGTACTATAGGCATGACCACTTGCTATTGTATGGGAATGTGTATCAATACATAAATTCATTTTTAATCTCCTTCGCTTGTATGTTTTGAACACTAATATACTAAAGTGTAAAAGTGTATATTACTTTTTCTTTTTGTCAGGTTCAGGAAGTAAATCAATTAACTTTTCAATTAATTGTTTTTTAATATAGACATCGAAACTAAGTGTACAAATGAAAGAAAAAAGTTGTAGAAAGTCTTTGTGCTCTGTGTCGCTTTCTTCAAAAATTTCTGTAGAAGTTGTATAAATGTTTTTGATATCTTCTTGTAACAAATCAATACGTTCTTTTTCTAATTTGCAAAT
>JAHHTN010000130.1 GCA_020024645.1 Faecalimonas sp. | reverse complement strand
TTTTAGTATATACCTTTTCTTCTATTTGCGCAATTTCCTATTAGATAAAAAAGAACCCGTGATGCATCACAGGTTCTTTCTTTATCTGTTCAAAATATCTTTTCTACACCATCATGATAACGCTTTTATTCACAGGTAACAATTCTAGAGTAACGCGTAATCGTATATCCATCCGCTGAGAAGACAGCTTTCATTCTATACCGTTTTCCAGAAGTTCCCGAATACGTTTCCCACGCCGTAAAATTACTTGTATTTTTTGCAACATCCGAAGGAGGAGTAACTTCAGTTGAAGAAATCACCTTATCGTTCTTATCCATTTCTTGAAGCGTACAAGAAGAAACGTATATTTCATCACATATTTTCTTTGTTGACGCTCCAAATTCAGTGTATAAGCTTTTATTCATCGCGATGTAACCACTTTCAAAAACCGGGCTGGCATACACACTTTCTGCTATTCCCATGCCAGTTCCCACAATCATAATAGCAATACACAAAATTAGAGATAGCGATAAAATCTTTTTATAATTCATTATAATTTTTCTCCCTTTAGATTATTGATTTAAAAATGTGTTTAATTTCTTCTATTGTTAACGGTCCGGAAATGCTATAACAAGTATTTTCTTTTATCCATGTAGCTATTAGTGTATCAATATTCAAGGAAATATTAACTACTGCATTTTCCCATTCATATTTTCTTCCTTCATGATTTTGCTCAAAGGCTATACGGCATTCCTCTACACTTTCGTAGCGTATTTCACTATACTTAATTAAATATGTATCATTTTTCTCCCTATTCACATATTGTACTTTAAAAATAGATGTGAATAATGAAGTAGAAGCATAATAATCCAAAGGAATCCATCCTTCAGGCAACCATGTCGGACATTTAGGTGTATACCCCAATAAATTCGAAACACGTTCCATTTCGTCACTTTGGGTAATGTTAGATTCTCTGCTTCCATCTGCCAACACAACTGGTGTAAATTGACCCTCTACGGCATCTGCTTCCACAACATATTGTTGTTCATCTTCCGTAGAATATGATATCAAGCGTCCATTTAACAAAAATGCATCTACAATCAAAGTTCCGCTCATTATAAAAATAAACACTGCAGCTATTTTAAGCATATTGTAGCGCAGCCTTTGCCGCTTATCTTTTATAGCGAGTCGTTTCTTTACCGTTTTCATACTTTCTTCTTTGTTGCTAACATACTTATAATCATTTAAACGGAAAAGCAAACTTTGACATGCTTCCAAAAGTTCCGAATTGACTGGTCGTTCATTTTGATTCAACTCATCCTCAATAAGTTTCTTCAATCCCCCCTCCAGTCGGTCTTTAGTAATTGATCCATTATCGATGGCTTGAAGTATTCTTTTCTCCTCAGGAGTTAATGGGCCATCCATTTTTGTTCCTCCTTTCATACTTATAATGTATGAAAATCAAAAAAAGCACCTTTTATCAGAATAAAAAATACAAATATTTCAAGTCTTGCCTTATTTCTTATTCTTTTGATTGCTGCACGCACAGAATTCAATGAAAGGTTACTATCTGCGGCTACTTCCTTAATCCTTTTTTCTTCTAAAAAGAAAGATACAAAAACTCTCCTTTCTCGTTCAGACAGCATTCTATATATTCTTAAAATTTCATCTCGATTTTCGTTTGTATCAATTTTCTTCTCAATTTCATTAATAGAAAAAGCCATGCTCTGTCCCATATCTTCTATATGTGCAGAAATGACTTTTTGATGATTTTGTTCTTTTCGTATTTCTTCCTTCAAACGGTTACTTGCGACACGTGCAATCCATCCCGTCTTATTTTGATAACCTTTAAATTCTTTGTAATGGGTAATTGTCTTGATAAACGCATCCTGAATGCAATCCTCAATCAAAGAATAATACCTCGGATTAAAATCTGCTACGGCTAGGCAATAGCGAAATACAGAATCATAGCATTCAGCATAAAGCAATTCAAGAATCTTATTTCGATCATCGCACATTATCGCCACTCCTTCAGAGAACATTCTTAATTTTTTTATTCTCGATTTCGAAGACCTTCTGCAATAACATATATCGTTTCAATAATTTGTTCTGAGCATTGATCCAAAAGCTGGCTTAATTGTTTTCTGCTGCGAGAAGCATTTTCCGGACATTGAAACTGAGACGGATATCTTTTATGAGTTCCAGCTAATATATAATCAGCTGATGTCTGAGTAATACAAATAAACTGAATTAAACGAATTAAATTAATCTTTGTTTTTCCTTCTTCAATTGAAGCATAGTATTTAACTCCCATTTTCATTTTTTCCGCAATTTCGGCTTGGGTCATTCCATTTTGTTTACGAATTTCCCTTAAATGTCGTCCAAGCAATTTATAATCAATATCAGCATGAAGCTGCTTATTAATTTCACGATATTCTGCCTTATTGGGCATACCACGCCTCCTGCTCCAAGCACTCAAACACCTACTTAAAGATATAAGTTCTTATCTCTTTATTGACATTTTTCATTTTATATTATGATCAATCTCTTCGGAAGGATTCAATAGATGTTATATCCTATCTATAGATGAGAGTTTATAATATTTTCTTATGGTGCTTTTGGCAGGAATTATTCATTATACATATATAGTTCGACGTTTTCAAAATCAACTTTAAGGATGTGATTACAAATGACTGAAAACAATATCTCAACACTATTTGAAAACTATAAACAGTACAATGCAGAACTTCTCATATTTTATGAATGCGTTGATGAGTTGAATGAAAGCGAAACAGTACCCGCCCAATATGCTATTTTGAAAAGACGTGTATCGTTAGTAAAAAATTGGCTCCAATATCTTCCAGATGCAGAATCTGAAATTATTAAAATGCATCTCGTAGAAGGAAAATCTTGGGTTTACATCTCAAACTTTCTTGCTTCACAATACCAGGGTAATGTTCCTTGCGATGAACGAACCTTGCAACGCCTTCAAGCAAAAGCGCTCAAGAGAATTTTACATTTTGTTAATAGTCAATTTACTGATAAGCTTGATTATTTGATTGATTCTGCAGAATATAACTTTGATTAATATAAAAAAGCCATCACTTACATGGACAGTACCCCGATAAACGGACAATGAAATAAAAAGCCTCCTGTTGTAGAATA
>JAHHTN010000013.1 GCA_020024645.1 Faecalimonas sp. | reverse complement strand
CTCCTTTAGTTTTGTTTTACGTGTGGAAGGTCACGAACACACGATTCATTTTACGCCGGGAATCGGCGAAATCTTTGCAAGACCTTGTTTTAACGTTACAATCATATATCATGGATGTATAATTTTCAAGGTTTTTCTTAATTTTGCTATATTTATTATTTGTTTGTATTACCTTTTGGTTTGTAAAAGATTATTTTAAACCAATATATTGTTATTCGTAATTGCGATAAAATGGAAAATAAGGTATACTATAGAGAATAGTGAGAATAATTGTCTGGAAGGATAATTAAATATAAAAAGGAGTTGGGAAAATGGAATTAATAACAGTAAGAGAATTATATAAAAATCGTGAACAATATTTAGACAAAGAAGTAAGTGTTGGCGGCTGGGTAAGAAGTATTCGTGATTCCAAAACATTTGGATTTATCGTTGTTAATGACGGATCATTTTTTGAAACATTACAGGTGGTATATCATGATACAATGGAAAATTTTGCAGAGATTTCTAAATTAAATGTAGGTGCAGCAATTATTGTAAAAGGTACATTAGTAGCAACACCACAGGCAAAACAACCATTTGAAATTCAGGCAACAGAAGTGCTTGTTGAAGGAACATCAGCACCAGATTATCCGTTACAGAAGAAACGTCATAGTTTTGAATATTTAAGAACAATTGCACATTTACGTCCAAGAACAAATACATTTCAAGCGGTATTTCGTGTTCGTTCTTTAATCGCATATGCAATTCATCAATTCTTCCAAGAAAGAGGATTTGTATATGTCCATACACCAATTATTACAGGAAGTGACTGTGAAGGTGCTGGGGAAATGTTTAGAGTAACAACTCTAGATATGGATAACCTTCCAAAGAATGAAGATGGAACAGTAGATTATAGTCAGGATTTCTTTAACAAGGAAACAAGTCTTACTGTAAGTGGACAGTTAAATGGTGAAACATATGCACAAGCATTTCGTAACATTTATACATTTGGACCTACATTTAGAGCAGAAAATTCTAATACAACAAGGCATGCTGCAGAGTTTTGGATGGTAGAACCAGAGATTGCATTTGCAGACTTAGATGACAATATGATGCTTGCAGAAGCAATGCTGAAATATATTATTAATTATGTATTGGAAAATGCACCGGAAGAAATGAATTTCTTTAATTCTTTTGTTGATAAAGGACTTTTGGAACGTTTACATAATGTTGCAAACTCAGAATTTGCTCGTGTAACATATACAGAAGCAATCGAATTATTGGAAAAAAATAATGACAAATTCGATTATAAAGTTTCATGGGGAGCAGATTTACAGACAGAACATGAGCGTTATCTTACAGAAGAAGTGTTTAAACGCCCTGTTTTTGTAACAGATTATCCGAAAGAAATCAAAGCATTTTATATGAAAATGAACGATGATAATAAAACAGTGGCAGCAGTAGATTGCCTGGTTCCAGGAATCGGAGAGATTATTGGAGGAAGTCAGAGGGAGGACGACTACAATAAGTTATTAGTTCGTATGAATGAAATGGGATTAAAACCAGAAGAATATCAGTTCTATTTAGATTTAAGAAAATATGGATCTACAAGACATGCAGGATTCGGGCTTGGATTTGAACGTTGTGTAATGTATTTGACAGGTATGTCTAATATTAGAGATGTTGTTCCTTTCCCAAGAACAGTAAATAACTGCGAATTATAAGAGGAAGAATGGGGCGTGGGAAAAGTGAATTTCCACGTCCTTTTGTATTAAAAAATAAAGGGGAAAAGAGTATGAATATTTTAGTAGTTGATGATGAAAGAGAAATTGCAGATGTAGTTGAATTATATTTACAAAGTGACCAATATCGTATTTATAAGTTTTATACAGGTCAGGAAGCACTCGATTGTATAGCAAATACAAAAATAGACCTAGCACTTTTAGATGTAATGTTGCCGGATATTGATGGATTTGAGATTTTGAAAAAAATTCGAGAGAAGTATACATTTCCAGTTATTATGCTTACGGCCAAAATAGAATATATGGACAAGATTACAGGGTTGACTTTAGGGGCTGATGATTATATTCCGAAACCATTTAATCCACTTGAACTAGTTGCTCGTGTAAAAGCACAGTTAAGACGATATACACAGTATAATGATGTGGGGAAAAATGAAGGGAATGTTATTGATTTTGGTGCTGTATTTTTAAATAGAACTTCGCATGAGTGTATTTATTATGATAAGGAATTAACGTTGACACCAATTGAATTTGATATTCTTTGGTTGTTATGTGAAAACAGAGGAAGAGTAATCAGCTCCGAAGAATTGTTTAGAACAGTATGGAAAGAACAGTATTATAAAAATAGTAATAATACGGTAATGGTTCATATTAGACATTTGAGAGAAAAAATGAGTGAGCCGACCGGAAAGTCGGATTTTATTAAGACCGTATGGGGAGTTGGATATAAAGTTGAAGAATAAATACCGAAAGTTAAAATTAAGTGTTTTATTACAGACTGTATTTGTAACGGCACTGACAGTGTTGGTAGGAACATTTTTGCTGAATTATGTTATCGATGGTATATATAATGAAAGTTTTGGGAGAATTTTTGTAAATGTACTCACGGATGTAGGAGTGGAAAAAGAAACGGCAATACATTGGTATTGGAAGCTTATCGGAAATAATAAAGATGTATTTATGGTGGTAGGTTTTTTATCATTATTTGCGCTATTGTTTTATATTGCATTATCAAAGATGACAAATTATCTTCATCAAATTGAAGCGGGAATTGAAAATATTATTTCGGATTCTACAGAGCCAGTACATTTGATTACAGAATTGAATCCAATTGAAAAACGATTAAATAAAATTAAAGAAACATTGAAAAAAAGAGAAATGGAAGCAATTGAGGCAGAAAATCGAAAAAATGATTTGGTTGTTTTTCTTGCACATGATTTAAAAACACCTTTAACTTCAATTGTAGCATATCTAAGTATGCTTGACTCACATCCAGAAATATCAGAAGAAGAGAGGGCGAGATATACACATATTTCGTTGGAAAAGGCAATACGACTTGGAGAACTAATTAGTGAATTTTTTGAAATTACAAGGTTCAATTTACAAAATATTGAATTAGAAAAAGTAGAATTAAATCTAAGTATGATGTTAGAACAGTTGGCAGATGAGTTATATGGAGTTCTACGGGAAAAAAATCTTTTGTGTAAAGTGTATACAGAAGAAAATCTTGTTGTAGAGGGAGATCCAGATAAGTTGGCAAGAGTATTTGATAATATTTTGAGAAATGCTATTACATATTGTTATCCAGACACTCTTATAGAAATTAAGGCAAAAGATACTGGTAATCATATTGAGATTGTATTTATAAACAGAGGTAAACAAATTCCAGCAGAAAAATTAGATAGATTGTTTGAGAAATTTTATCGTGTGGATAATGCAAGATCAAGTTCTACAGGAGGTGCTGGATTGGGGTTAGCGATTGCGAAAGAAATTGTAGAGTTACACTCAGGAACAATTCGTGCAGAAAGTAACGAAGAGCAGACGAAATTTATTGTAAGTTTACCGAAAGGGGAGAAAGATGAAGTTTATTCATATAGCAGACGTGCACTTGGGAGCAAAGTCAGACGCAGGAAAAAAGTATAGTGCAAATCGTGGAAATGAAATTTGGGAAAGTTTTGCAAAAGTGGTTGAGATATGTGAACAAAAAGAAATAAATTTATTGCTTATATCGGGAGATTTGTTTCATAGGCAACCACTTTTGCGAGAATTGAAAGAAGTTGATTACCTGTTTGCTAAATTAACAAAAACCAAGGTTGTATTTATAGCGGGAAACCATGACTATGTTAAATGGAATTCATATTACAGGACGTTTCGTTGGAGTAAAAATGTATTTCCACTGCTTAGCGATCGCTTGAGTTGCATAGAGTTTCCTGAGTATGATACAGCTGTTTATGGTTTCAGTTATTATCAGAGAGAAATTACAGAAAGAAAATATGCAAAAGCAGAAGCTTGGAAGAAACAAAAAACGGAAATCCTTTTAGCACATGGCGGAGATGAGAAACATATACCGATTAATAGAAATGAATTAATTTCTTTAGGATATAATTATATTGCATTAGGACATATACATAAACCAATAACTATTGAAAAAGATAAAATAGTTTATGCAGGAGCGTTAGAACCTATTGATAAAAATGATGTGGGTGAGCATGGATATATTGAGGGACAGATAAAAAACGGCATAGTTACAACAAGATTTGTACCGTTTGCTGTGCGAGAATATGTGCATATGTGTTTGGAGATAGATCAGACAGTAACGAATATGCAGTTAAAAGAAATTATAAAAACAAGTATAGAGAAACGAGGAATAAAAAATATTTATAAAATTATTCTTACTGGTTTCAGATATGCAGATATTGAATTTGATGTCTCTAACATAGATCCATTTGGGAATATTTTAGAAATTACAGATAAGACAAAACCGGCATATCGTTTTGAAGAGTTGAAGGAGAAAAATAAGGACAATTTACTTGGAAAGTATATTGAGAGTATGGAAAATTGTGAATTAGATAGCTTGGAATATATGGCTCTTTATGAAGGAGTGTCGGCGCTTTTAGAAACAAAGAAGGGATAACGAAGGAATGAAGTTACTGGAAGCCATTATAAAAAATTTTGGAAAATTTTCAGGGAAGTCATGGGAATTTACAGAAGGAATAAATGTGATATACGGTGAAAACGAATCAGGAAAGACGACATTGTATACATTTATCAAAAGTATGCTTTTTGGTCTAGAAAGAGGGAGAGGGCGTGCTTCCTTAAATGATGAGTTTAGTCAGTATGAACCGTGGGAAAACCCAAACTTTTATGCAGGAATATTACGTTTTTCATGTGGAGATAGAAACTTTCGTCTAGAACGAAATTTTGATAAATATTCTAAAAGTGTGAATTTAATTTGTGAGGATGATGGAGAAGAATTATCCGTGGAAAAAGGAGATTTACAAGTTCTTCTTGAAGGACAAACACAGGATACATTTGAAAATACAGTTTCTATTGGGCAATTGAAAGTCAAGACAGATCAAAGTCTCGCAAGTAGACTTCAGGATTATGCTACAAATTACTATAGAACAGGTGATGGAGAAATCCATTTAGAAGAAGCATTAAAGTCTTTAAATAATAAAAAGAAAGAAATAGAGAAACAATTTAAAGAGGAATTGATAAAAGTAGATAGAAAACGTGAAGAGATTGCATTGGAATCATCATATGTTTGGAGGGATATCCATAAAATAGAACAGAAATTAGAGGCAATAGATGAAGAAATTAAAGTCAAAGAGTTGCAAGAGAAAAAGAAGGAAGAAAAACCTAAATGGAGAGTTCATCCAGTAGAAGTATTTGGAATTTTAGTTTGTCTTGTGGCAATTTTTGTTTTTATTCCACGTCCATGGAATTATCTTATTGTAATTGTAGGAGGATTAGCAGAAGGAATTTATATTTGGAATAGAATGAAAGAAGGGGGGCAAAAAGTAGAAGATATTGAAAATGAAAATGCAATTCGGAAATTGCGTTGGGAAAGAAATCATATTTTTGAGGAACTAAAAGAAAAACAGGTTCAACATAGTAATCTTGAAGAGCAATTAGAAGAATTACAGGAAGAAAACGAAGAGCATAAGGATTGGAAAAGGAAAAAAGAAGCAATTGATTTGGCAGCCACAAAATTAGTTGAAGTTTCAAAGTATATGCAAAAAAGTTTAGGACAAGTATTAAATGAAAAAACATCTGAGATTATTAATCAGATTACAGGTGGAAAATATAAGCGTTTATTTGTGGAGGATAACTTAAGAATCAGCTTATTGACAGAAGAGAAAAAGATTCCACTTGAAAGAGTAAGTCGAGGGACAATTGAACAGATTTACTTTGCATTACGTATGGCATCTGTCGAAATTATGTCTGAAGAAGATTTACCAGTTATTTTAGATGAGACGTTTGCATTTTATGATGAAAAGAGGTTACAGTACACTTTAAAATGGTTATCAGAAAATAAAAAGCAGGTGCTATTATTTACTTGTCAAAAAAGAGAAGAAGAATTATTAGAAAAAATGGGAATTCCATATACACATTATGAATGTAGATAATAAAAAGATTGCGCATTTGCGCAATCTTTTTATTATCTATTCTATTGGTTTTAGATACGTTCTCCGTTACGATACTTTTCAACAATATGCTGAATACGTTCGTTAGGACTTAAGATTGAACTTAACGAACCATCATGATTCAATGTATCAATAACTAAAGCGATATATTTGCTCATATCACAGTTAATGTAATATGGTTTGCTTAATAATTCAGGTGTTTGATAAATTAAGTTTGTTGTTAAAATACCATGAATGATACCTTCTTCGTATGCTTTATCAAATTTAGCAAGACCATTTGTAAATAAACCAAATGTTGCAGCAGCAAAGATGCGTTTGGCTTTTCTTCTTTTCAATTCAGTTGCAACATCAATAATACTATCACCAGAAGAAATCATATCATCAATGATGATAACATCTTTTCCTTCTACATCAGAACCCAAAAATTCATGTGCAACGATAGGATTACGTCCGTCTACGATTTGTGTATAATCACGGCGTTTGTAGAACATACCCATATCAAGACCAAGAACATTTGCAAGGTAAACAGCACGACTTGTACCACCCTCATCAGGGCTAATTGCCATCATATGTTTACTATCAATCTGTAAATCGGGTACTGCACGTAAAAGCCCTTTGATAAATTGATAAGTTGGACGAATTGTTTCAAATCCGCTGAGAGGAATTGCGTTTTGCACACGAGGATCATGGGCATCGAATGTAATAATGTTATCTACACCCATGTAAACGAGTTCCTGTAAAGCAAGAGCACAGTCCAATGATTCTCTACTACTTCTCTTATGTTGGCGGCTTTCGTAAAGGAATGGCATGATAACGTTAATACGACGTCCTTTTCCTCCAATAGCAGCAATAATTCTTTTTAAGTTTTGGAAATGATCATCAGGTGACATATGGTTTACGTGACCTGAAAGAGAGTAAGTTAAACTGTAATTACAAACGTCAACCATAAGATATAAATCTTTACCTCTTACAGATTCGTTGATAATTCCTTTTGCTTCTCCAGAACCAAAACGTGGAACTTTTGCATCAATAAGGTAAGAATCTTTCTTGTATCCTGTGAAAACTTCAGATGTAGATATATCTAGTGTGCTTTCATTACGCCATTTCACAAGATAGTCATTTACCTTATTTCCTAGTGCTTGGCAGCCATCAACGGCAATAATACCAAGAGCTCCTACAGGGATGTTTTCTAAGTTGCGTTCTTTTCGGTGTAACATTAGTTTGCCTCCATATTCATTAGTTTCTTCTTTAGGCGAATGTCGTCGCCTACAAGTTTTAAAAGTTGGTAGTTACTTGTAATGCGTGAGAATGTACGTTGTGAATAATACTCTGAAAAAGTTTCCAATGCAAGATTTGTTGAAATGATTGTAGATTTTTTTTTCAGAAGGCGTTCATTCAAGCATAAAAATAATTGTGAAGTAGTAAATGAATTAGATAATTCAGTTCCTAAATCATCAATAATTAACAAATCACAGTCGAAGATGTGAGAATTCATCACTTCGGCAGTTTCATCTCTTCCGAATTTACTTTTTTCAAAGATGTTAAAGAGTTCAAATGCAGTAAAATAAATTACGGAATAAGATTTATCAATGAGTTCTTTTGCGATGCAGTTCGAGAGAAATGTCTTTCCTACACCTGTATCTCCATAGAGAAACAGGTTTTCAAAATTTTCATTAAAATTTTCCACAAACTCAATGCAAGTTTGATAAGCTTTTTTTATAGCTGTTAATGATGATAGACCACTTTTTGCATCAACAAAATTATCAGAATAGTAATCAAAAGAGAAGGTATCAAAATTTTCCTTCTTTAGAACTTCTTTCAGATTAGATTGGGTATATAAAAGGTCGATAGTTGCTTGTCTAAAGCAAACACATTTTTCATTACCAATATAGCCCGTATCTTTGCACAATGCACATTCATATACGGGTTCAAGATAATTTTCGGGATAGCCATTTTTAATCAGTAAATCCGATTTTTCTTGACAGAGAGTATTTAGCTGTAAACGAAACTCTTCTAAAGCACGGGAATCTCCATCAAGAAATTTACGGGCATATTTAACCCCGAGCATAGAAATAGAATCCTCAAGTTCTTTAAACTTGGGAATCTTTTCATAAATTTCATTATAACGTTGCGTTAAAATATTCTGACTATGTAACTGCTTTTGTTCATAGTTGCGCATAATCATATCATGTTGAGCGTTTTTTAATGCCACGATACTCTCCTTTTATTAGTATTATTGATTTAAAAGTTGTTTTTCTAAAGAATCGTAATCATAAGTACGACCTTCAAAGTTGTTAAATTTATTCTTTACAACAGGTCTTGTTTCTGCTCGTCTATGGATAACAGTCTGTCTATGAGCAGAATCTAACCGTTGTAAATCAGCAAGATGATGCACATTAGATGTAATCCATTTCTTTAAAATGGAATCTGTATATTCAAAACTTGGTTGGTGTAATTTTGCCATTGTGCGATTACATGCTTCGATGATTAAATCTAGAGTAAATCCATATTCTTCCGTCCATTTTTTGATATAGGCTAATTCTGGTGCGGCAGCAGAACGTCCTTTAATTCCAAAAGCATTTAAAATTGAATAGCAGTTTTTGTTATAAAACTTTGAACTATTTCTTGCTTCTTCTACCGTTGTGATATTTTCTTCTGACCATGCAAGAGCTACTTTTTGAATGTAATGGATACTCTTGTGTCCATTTTCCACACAGTATTCAATTAAGTATTCTACAAGTTCTGCGGAAAAATGCAAGTTATCATAAAAATAAGTGATGGCTTCAATATCTGTTGCTGATAATGTTTTCCCAAGATACTGTTCAGCAATAAATAATAAAGATTTTAGTTCTTTCCGATTCTTAAATTGTTCAATATTAGAGTTCTTTGTAGAAGATTTCTCCTCGGTAAGTTTTTCGGGTATAGCAATTGGTGTAGATTTAGTAATAGAAGGGAGTTCTTCAACAGTACTCTCATTCTTTAATTCAGTTGGCATACCACCTATGTTAATACTGTCAATTTCGTTATTAGAATTATAAGTAAGAGAAATCAATCCTTCTTTTTCCCAGTATTTCAAAGCACGTAAAATATCCTTTTCTGTATTCTCAAGACAATCAGCAATAGTAGAGATTGTCACGGTAGTATATGGATTTTGCAGATGACGAAGCAATAGCAAATACACCTTCACATATTCGCCATTTGCACGTGCCATATAATTGTCTATAAAATCATTTTCAATACATGTAGAATTCATCTGAAGATGATTGTGTAATTTTAATGCTTTCATTGTATCTTTACCCCTTCAAAAAGTAAGTTCTTCTTCGTTCGTATGCGTATTATAACACTATATTGACATAGGACAAAGAACTTTTCGGTGGAAAACTTGGCTTTTTTGTGGATAAAAAAAATGTGGATAATGTGGATAACTATGTGGAAAGTAATGATTCTCCAATGTTTACAACGTCTCCAGCCCCCATAGTTATCAACAAATCATCGGGGATACAGTGTTTAAGTACAAAGTTTTCCACAGATTTAAAATCAGGAAAATAGTATGCATCTGTTCCTAATTTTTGAATTTCTTCAGCAAGAAGCTCGGAAGACATCCCTAAAGTATCCGTTTCTCTAGCAGCATAAATATCAACAAGAAGGACGTGATCTGCTAGAGAAAGTGCTTTTGCAAATTCATGAAAAAATGCTTTTGTTCTTGTATAAGTATGTGGTTGGAAAATACACCAAGTTTCTCTGTGTGGATAGTGTTTCACAGAGGAAAGTGTAGCTGTAATTTCTGTCGGATGATGCGCATAATCATCAATAATTGTAAAGCCATTTTTTTCGCCTTTGTATTCAAAACGTCTATCTGTTCCAAAGAAGGATAAAAGCCCTTTTTTTATCGAAGTTAAAGAAACTTCTGTAAGTTCTCCTACTGCGATAGCTGCAAGAGCGTTCGATATATTGTGCTCCCCTGTAACAGAAAGAGAAATGCGGTCAATAAATTCTCCAAAACGGAAAAGGTCAAAAGACGGACAGCCTGTCTCATGATAAGTTATATTTTTTGCACAATAATCGTAATCGCCGTTTAGACCATAAGTTAAGATACGACAAGTAAGTCCCTCCGTGATAGAATTTATATCTTCAATTTCACCGTTAATAACAAGAGTACCTTCTTTGTTTTGAGGGAGTAATTGTGCAAAACGGTGGAAAGAATGACGAATATCATGAATATCTTTAAAAAAGTCCATATGGTCTTCTTCTACATTTAAGATAACGCTTATTTTTGGAAGGAAGTGTAAAAAACTATTTGTATATTCACAAGCTTCAGTAACAAATATACCTGAATTGCCTACACGAATATTTCCGTTGATTGCTTTTAATATACCGCCAACAGAAATAGTAGGATCTTTTTCCCCAGCCAAAAGGACATGGGACAACATAGAAGTTGTAGTTGTCTTTCCATGTGTTCCGGAAACGGCAATGGGACATTCGTAGTTTGTCATCAATTGACCGAGAAGTTCAGCACGAGACAACATTGGAATATTTTGACGAACAGCTTCTGCAAATTCCTCATTATCTTCATGAATAGCAGCGGTATAAATTACAATATCAATACCAGTGATAATATTGGATGCTTTTTGACCGTAAAAAATAGTTGCACCCTTTTTCGTAAGATGTTGTGTAAGTGAAGATTCCTTATTATCTGATCCAGAAACAGTAAAGGATTCTTTTAATAAAATTTCAGCCAAGCCGCTCATACTGATTCCACCGATACCGATAAAATGTACGTGGATTGGCTTTCTAAAATCAATTTTATACATAAAAATGCTCCCCATTCTTCTTTTTTATATTTTTAAACATATTTTATAGTCTACTGTTATATTATAACTATTGTAGGATAAAATGCCAAGCCATTTCTTTTTGTCATAATTGTATGAAAAAAGAAAAAAAAAGTTAAAGAAATTGTAAAAAATGTTCACGTATAGGCTTGTGTGTGATATAATGAAATTATTATTACTGGAAGGAGCGATGACATGATAAAAAAGGAAATGATAGCAATGCTTTTAGCAGGTGGACAGGGGAGCAGACTCGGGGTTTTAACAGCAAAAGTAGCAAAACCTGCCGTTTCATTCGGTGGAAAATATAGGATTATAGATTTTCCATTGAGCAACTGTATCAACTCTGGAATTGACACGGTAGGAGTACTGACACAGTATCAGCCATTAAGGTTAAATACACATATTGGAATTGGTATACCCTGGGATTTGGATCGCAATGTTGGAGGAGTAACTGTATTACCTCCGTATGAGAAAAGTACAAGTAGTGAATGGTATTCTGGAACAGCAAATGCTATTTATCAAAATTTAGATTACATGAGTGCATACAATCCGGATTATGTATTGATTTTATCTGGGGATCACATTTATAAAATGGATTATGAGGTCATGTTGGATTTTCATAAAGAGAATCATGCTGATGTTACTATAGCTGCAATGCCAGTACCATTAGAAGAAGCAAGTCGTTTTGGAATTGTAATTACAGATGAAGAGGGGAAAATAGAGGATTTCGAAGAAAAGCCAGCACAACCAAGAAGTAATTTAGCATCTATGGGAATTTATATTTTTAGTTGGCCAGTATTAAAGCAAGCCTTACAAGATTTATCAAGTCAACCGAATTGTGATTTTGGGAAACATATTATTCCATATTGTCATAGCAAAAATCAGCGATTATTCGCATACGAATATAATGGATATTGGAAAGATGTTGGAACATTAAGTTCATATTGGGAAGCTAATATGGAATTAATTGATATTATTCCAGAATTTAATTTGTATGAAGAGTTTTGGAAGATTTATACAAATTCGGGTGTGCTTCCGCCAAATTATGTTTCAGATCAATCTGTAATTGAGAGAAGCATTATTTGTAATGGTGCTAGTATTTATGGTGAGGTACATAATTCCATTCTTGGTTCAAGAGTACGTATTGGAAAGGGAACGATTATAAGAGATTCTATTATTATGAATGAAACGGAAATCGGTGAGAACTGTGTAGTGGATAAAGCGATTATTGCGGAAACTGTAAAGATCGGAAATAATGTTACTATTGGAATAGGAAGCGACAAGCCAAATAAAATGCGACCAGATATTTATAATTCGGGATTGGCGACAATAGGAGAAAAGAGTGTAATTCCGTCAGATGTGCAAATAGGAAAAAATACCGCCATTAGTGGTGTGACATCAAAAGAAGATTATGTAGGTGGAGTGCTTGAAAGTGGTGAAACATTAATAAAGGCAGGTGAAAGATAGGTATGAGAGCAGTAGGTATTATTTTAGCAGGTGGAAACAACAACAGAATGAAAGAACTGACAAATAAACGTGCAGTTGCAGCAATGCCTGTTGCAGGAAGTTATAGGTGTATTGATTTTGCACTTAGTAATATGACTAATTCTAATATACAAAAAGTTGCAGTGTTGACCCAGTACAATGCGCGATCTTTAAATGAACATATGAATTCATCAAAATGGTGGAATTTTGGACGAAAACAAGGTGGTTTGTATGTGTTTACACCTACTATTACAAAAGATAATGGATATTGGTATAGAGGAACAGCAGATGCAATCTATCAGAATCTTGATTTTTTGAAAAAATCACATGAACCATATGTCATTATTACTTCTGCAGATGCGGTTTATAAATTGGATTACAATGAAGTTCTAGAGTATCACATTAGAAAACAGGCGGATATGACTGTTGTATGTAAAGATTTAGAACCGGGGGATAATGCAAGACGTTACGGAACAATCAAGATGAATGAAGATTGCTTGATTGAAGAATTTGAAGAGAAACCAATGCTTGCAAAATCGAGAACTATTTCTACGGGAATCTATATACTTCGAAGACGACAATTGATTGATTTAATTGAAAAAGCAGCAGAGGAAGAAAATTATGATTTTGTAACGGATATTTTGATTCGTTATAAAAATGTAAAGAAAATTTACGGATATAAGATAAAAAATTATTGGAGCAATATTTCGACAGTAGATGCTTATTATAAAACAAATATGGACTTTCTGAAACCAGAGATAAGAGAGTACTTTTTCCATGAATTGCCAAGAGTATATTCTAAAGTAAGCGATTTGCCTCCAGCAAAATATAATCCAGGAGCAGTTGTGAAAAATAGTTTAGTTGCAAGTGGAAGTATCATAAATGGTACGGTTGAAAATTCTATCTTATTTAAAAAAGTATTTGTTGGAAATAACTGTATTATCAAGAACTCAATCATTTTAAATGATGTGTATCTTGGAGATAATGCATATATTGAAAATTGTATTGTGGAAAGTAGAGATACAATTCGTGCGAATACTCGTTATATAGGTGAGGATGGAATAAAAGTTGTAGTAGAAAAAAATGACAGGTATATATTTTAATTAAGGAGGCTAAAGATATGCAGATTACAGATGTACGAGTAAGAAAGGTAGCAAAAGAAGGAAAATTAAAAGCAGTAGTATCAATTACTATGGATGAGGAATTTGTAGTACACGACATAAAAGTTATTGAAGGAGAGAAAGGTTTATTTATTGCAATGCCAAGCAAAAAATCTTTAGATGGAGAATATAGAGATATTGCACATCCAATTAATTCTGTCACAAGAGATAGAATACAAAGTACGATTTTAGCAAAATATGAAGAAACATTACAGGAAGAATCAGAAATAGAAGATGTTGTATAAAAGTGGAAAGTAATAGGATGCCACGAAGTCAAAATAGATTTCGTGGCACTTTTTGTGCAAATTATGTATAATAGATAAAAACTAAAGGGGAAAATGAATGGATATAAAAGATTACATTTTATATGAAGACCAATATTTACTTGTTTGTCATAAATTACCTAGAATTGCTACACAAACAAGTCGAATAGGCGAGAAAGACATGGTGAGTTTACTGAAAAATTATTTATATCAGCAATCATCAAAAAAACAAGAGCCGTATCTTGCGGTTATACATCGCCTAGATCAGATGGTAGAAGGAGTGCTTGTCTTTGCAAAAACTCCTTTTGCAGCAAAAGAATTGAATAAGCAGTTACAACAAAAAGAATTCGGAAAACAGTATAGAGCTGTTGTTTGTAAAATACCATCTAAAAAAAATGGAACACTAATTAATTTTATGGCAAAAGATAAAAAATCTAACACATCGAGGGTATGTAATGAACATGATATAGGGGCGAAAAAGGCAGTTTTACATTATGAAGTGATTGAGGAAAAAGAAGATGGAACGGCGGTATTGCATATTTGTTTAGAAACAGGCAGACATCATCAAATAAGAGTACAGTTAGCACATATAGGTTGTGAAATTATGGGAGATGCAAAATATAATTCTGGGAATTATGAGAGAGAAAAATGGGATAAGATTGCACTGTGTGCATATCGTTTGCGTTTTGTACATCCAAAGACAAAAAAAGAAATGGTGTTTGAGCTGAAGTAGACCTTTCGTTTTACAGACTTGACAAAGGTATATATTTCTCGTAAAATTACGATAAGTTATACAGATTGGCGATGAAAAGGAATAGTATATATAGGGGAAGTTATAGAGAGGAAATTTTTGGTGGAATATTTCTACGGATGCTATATAGAACCTGCCTTCGAGCTTTGTGTGAAAGCGCAACGTATCTCTGCGTTAAAGGGAGGAAAGAGAATTATGATTAACAGGTATATGTTATTATAATTAATTAGGGTGGTACCGCCGAGATTTTTCGGTCCCTTTAGGGAAAGAAAAATTCTTGGCGATTTTTTATTTCCTAGATAATTAAGCATATGGTAAAGGAGAAAATGTTATGGCAAAAGAAAAGAAATTTGTAGAAGCGATTACTTCTAGAGATGAAGATTTCGCACAGTGGTACACAGACGTAGTAAGTAAAGCGGAATTGTGTGATTATACAGGAGTAAAAGGTTGTATGGTTTACCTGCCTAATGGATATGCAATTTGGGAAAAAATGCAGGCAGATCTTGATAAAAGATTTAAGGAGACGGGAGTAGAAAATGTATATCTTCCAATGTTAATTCCTGAAAATTTATTACAGAAAGAAAAAGACCATATTGAAGGCTTTGCACCAGAAGTTGCATGGGTTACACATGGCGGAAATGAGCCACTTCAAGAAAGAATGTGTATCAGACCTACATCTGAAACATTATTCTGTGACCACTGGAGTAAAACAGTACAATCGTATAGAGATCTTCCAAAGATTTGGAATCAATGGTGTTCAGTACTTCGTTGGGAGAAAACAACAAGACCGTTTTTGCGTTCGAGAGAATTTTTATGGCAAGAAGGTCATACAATTCATGCAACATATGAAGAAGCAGAAGCAAGAACGATTTTGATGCAGAAAATATATAAAGATTTTATTGAGGAAAGTCTTGCAATTCCACTTGTTGCAGGGAAGAAAACAGATAGTGAAAAATTTGCTGGAGCTGAAGATACTTACACAGTAGAAGCGTTGATGCATGATGGAAAAGCATTACAAGCAGCTACAAGTCATTTCTTTGGAAGTGGATTTGCAGATGCGTTTGATATTAAATATTTGGATAAAAATAATGAATTACACAGCGTATATGAAACATCTTGGGGATTAACAACAAGAATGATTGGTGCATTGATTATGGTGCATGGAGATGATAGTGGTCTTATTCTTCCACCAAGAATTGCTCCTGTGCAAACAAGAGTGATTCCAATTGCTCAGCATAAAGAAGGTGTTCTTGAGAGAGCAACAGAACTTATGAATGCGTTAAAGGTTGCTGGATATGCAGTTAACATGGATGATTCAGATAAGAGTCCGGGATGGAAATTCAGCGAACAAGAAATGCAGGGTATTCCAACACGTATTGAAATTGGACCAAAAGATATTGAAAAAAATCAAGTGGTGGTTGTTCGTCGTGATACAAGAGAAAAAATAGTAGTATGTTTAGATGAAATCGCAACAAAATTAGGAGAAATTTTAGAGAGCATCCAGAAAGATATGTTTGATAAAGCAAAAGCATTTCTTGATTCACATATTGATACTGCGGTTACTATGGATGAAATGATTGAAAAATTCCAAGAAAATCGTGGATTTATTAAAGCAATGTGGTGTGGAGATGAGGCTTGTGAGGATGAAATCAAAGCACAAACAGGAGGGGCTTCTTCGCGTTGTATTCCGCCTGAGCAAGAACATTTATCAGATGTATGTATTTGTTGTGGAAAACCTGCGAAACATATGGTTTACTGGGGAAAATCTTACTAGAAATTGTGAGCACTTTGCGATTTATTTATCGCAAGGTGCTATTTTTATCCTATGGGAAACAGTTAAGTATCTGGAGGAAAAAGAATATATGTGGTATCAGAAAGATTGGTTTACGGGAATTGATTATTATAATTTGAAAGAAAAGCAGATATATGTTTCTGAAAAGCATATTGTAAGCCCTATAGAACAAGAATTTCATGAACAGACAGAAATTTATTATATAGAAAGCGGAGACGCAGATATTTGGATTAATGGAGAAAAATATCATCTGAAAGAAGGAAGTTTTTTCTGTTTATATATGCATTTGTTTTATAGAATTGAAAATATTCGGAAGCCATTATGTTGCATGAAAATTTCTTTTCGAATAGGAGTATTTATGTTTCTTTGCTTTGAACAAAGAAAAGCGTGGGAAAATGAAGCATTAATTTATAAGGTATATCCATTATTGCAGTTAAAAGAGGCTGAGAAGGAAAAGGTAAATGGAATTTTTAAGGAATTATTAATTGAAGAAAAAGAGCAGAGATTTGCTTATCAGAATATTCATATTTATTATGCCATGCAGCTTCATGCTCTATATTGTAGATATGCTATGGAAAGAGAAAAGAAAAATAATGAAGATAAAAATCTGGTTTGGAATGTGATACAAAGAGTATTGTTGAATACAAGTAAAACGGTATCTTTAGAGGAATATGCAAAAGAATCAGGAATGACTTCGGTTACATTAAACCGAAAAATTGTAAAATTATGTGGATATACATTTTTTCAATTACAGAAAATGGGGAAAATATATAATGCCTGTGCGTTACTTCATTTTCCGGATTTGAATATACAATATATCAGTGATTACTTAGGTTTTACGAGAGTGGAAGACTTCTATCGTGTATTTAAACGTTATATGAAGATGAGTGTTAGGGAATATCAGAGAAAAAATATTGGCTGCGGAGTAAAGATGCTGTCTGCTGAAGAAGGTTTACAGATTTTACAGTATCTTTTGTTACATTTTCAGAAAACGTTTAATTTGGAAGAAATGTCAACTTGTTTAAAAATGAAAGTTCCACTTATGGAAAAACGAGTAAGAGAAGAATTTGGGCGAAGTGTACAGGAAGTATTGGAAGAAATTCGAATAAGAATTGCTTGTAGTTATTTGTCTGCAACTGAAAGAAGTATTACGCAGATTTCAAGTGAGGTAGGTTTTGGAAATCTTTCTTCGTTTCAAAGGAGTTTTGTAAAATATATGAATCAGACCCCAAGTCAGTACAGGAAATACAGTAAATGTAAATAATTGATAATAATATTGCAAAATCTGAATATCTATTTTTTGTGAATTACCATATAATAAAAACAAAAGGGAGGTAGAAAATCATGTTTGAACACGTATTTACTCCAATTCGTATTCGTGATATGGAGTTAAAAAATAGAATTATTATGCCCGCTATGGGTACAAGGATGGCAGATGAGAATGGAAATGTAACAGATAAACTGGTTGCGTATCATGCTGCCAGAGCGAAAGGTGGCTGTGGATTAAATATTGTTGAGGTAGCAGCTATACATACACCGAGTGCACCAGCGCATTTCATTTCCATCAGTGAGGATTGTTATATAGAAGGACATAAAAAACTTACAGATGCTATTCACAAGAATGGAGGAAAAGCAGGACTTCAGCTTTGGCAAGGTTCTATTGCGGTTTCTATGGATCCAAAAGCGAAAATATTTGTTGTTTCTGATATGAATTTTGGACCATATACACTTAAAGCAATTACGAAAGAAGAAATTCAAGAAATAATTTTAGAATATGGAAAAGCGGCTGTCAGAGCGGTAGAAGCAGGATATGATTGTTTAGAGTTTCATTTAGCACATAACTACTTGCCACATTCTTTCTTGAGTGCAGGATTTAATCACAGAGAAGATGAATATGGCGGAAGTTTTGAAAATAGATGCAGATTTCCATTGGAAGTAATCGACGAGTTGAGAAGAAATATGCCAGAAGGAATGCCGTTGTTTATTCGTATTGATGCACAGGACGATATGTTGGAAAATGGTCTTACTATTGAAGAAATCATTCGTTTCTGTAAAATTGCGAAAGAACATGGAGTAGATGTATTGGATGTATCTAGAGGGAATATCATTACTGCTGCAACTATGTACGAAGTACCGCCGATTGATGTACCAAATGGATTTAATATTGAAAACGCTGCCAAGATTCGTAAGGAAACAGGAATGTTGACAATAGGTGTGGGAAGAATCAATACAGCAAAATTAGCAGAAGATATTCTTGCAGAAGATAAAGTGGATATGGTTGTGATGGGAAGAGCACAACTTGCAGATGCAGAATTTGCCAACAAGGCACAGCAGGGAAGAGTGGAAGAAATTGTTCATTGCGTAGGTTGTAATCAAGGTTGTTATGATGGATTCTGTGATGCGGCAAATCGTCCACACATTACTTGTATGAGAAACCCAATGATTGGGCATGAAGGAGAATATGAATTCCAAAAAGTATCTGAGCCAAAGAAAGTATGGGTCATTGGTGGTGGAGTTGGAGGAATGGAAACTGCAAAATTACTCCATGAAAAAGGACATGATGTTACTGTATTCGAGGCTTCTGATATGTTGGGGGGAGAATTTCTTCTTGCAGGAGAAGCACCTGGAAAAGCAGAGATGAAGATGGCTGCAATGGAAATGGCTGCTCAGACAGAAAAGTTAGTAACAGTACATAAAAACACAAAAGTAGATGCAGAAATGCTTGAAAATGCCGATGTGGATGAAGTTGTTTTAGCAATAGGTTCATCGCCCATTACCATAAATTTAGAGGGAGCAGATAAATTAGAACACACATCTGCACCAGAAGTATTACGTCATGAAGTACAGCCAAAAGGAAAAGTAGCAGTTATTGGTGGAGGATTAGTCGGTCTAGAAACAGCAGATGCTCTTGCGGTAGATGGCTGTGATGTAACTATTTTGGAAATGAAAGACAGTATTGGAAGTGATTTGGGAAGTCTTCGTAAAATTGCAGTTATGATGAAAATGCAGGAATTGCAGGTAAAACTTTTACCGAATAGCAAAGTATGTAAATTTACGGAAGAAGGAATTGTTTTAGAGGATGGAACTCTTATTCCATGTAACTGCGCAGTGTTCGCAGTAGGATTCAAATCAAACGATTCTAAAGAACTGATAGAGGTGTGTGAGAAAAAACAAATTCCATATCATGTTATCGGAGACGCAAAAGCAGCAAGACGTGCTTTAGATGCGATTGCTGAAGGATTTGAAGTTGCAAGAAATATGTAGTTAGAAAATATATTGAAAGTGTAGGACAATCGTTACTTACGGTTGTCCTTTTTTGAATTGGAAATATTGACAAATTTCTATACGAGGAGTATCCTATACATAGAAAAAAATCTATGTGTAAAGGAGAAAAGATGTGGAAATAGACTATGTAAAATATGCGGGAATTTTAAAGGTGTTTTCTGATCCAAAGCGATTGAAAATTATCCATATGTTATCGGCAGGAGAACTTTGTGCCTGTAAAATACAGGAGGAATTTCATATTACGCAACCTACATTGTCCCATGATATGAAATTGATGTGCGATCTAGGTCTTGTTGTTCCTCGAAAAGAAGGGAAATGGACGCATTATTCTTTGAATGAAATAGTACTACGAGAAGTTTATCAAGTGTTGGGAAAAATTATGTTTGAAAAGCAAGAGGTAAGAAAATGAGTAATGCAATAGAGTTTTTTCTTTATGATACAGTAAAACTGTTCTTTTTATTGTCTGTAGTGGTTTTTGTTACTTCTTATGTACAAAGTTATTTCCCTCCTGAACGCAGTAGGAAGATTTTAGGAAGATTTAAGGGTGTTGGTGGAAATATAATTGGTGCATTGTTAGGAACGGTCACACCGTTTTGCTCCTGTTCTTCTATACCAATTTTTATAGGATTCACTGGTGCAGGGTTGCCACTTGGGGTTACCTTTTCTTTTTTGATTTCATCTCCGATGGTAGATTTAGGATCACTTGTTCTTCTGATGAGTATTTTTGGTGCGAAAGTTGCAGTGATATATGTTGTTTTTGGTTTACTTATTGCGGTTCTTGGAGGAACGCTTATTGAGAAACTTCATATGGAAAAATATGTGAGGAGTTTTATAAAAAATACTGGTAAGATAACTGAGGAATGGAATAAAATGACAATAAAAGAACGATGGCTGTATGGAAAGGAGCAAGTAATCGAAACAATAAAAAAGGTTGCACCATATATTTTCATCGGGGTGGGAATCGGTGCAATTATTCACAATTTTATTCCACAAACATGGGTAGAAACCATATTAGGAAAAGAAAAATGGTATTCGATTCTATTGGCTGTTATCGTAGGAATTCCAATGTATGCGGATGTTTTTGGAACAGTTCCTGTTGCAGAAACACTACTGTCAAAAGGGGCAGGGTTGGGGACTATTTTATCCTTTTTGATGTCAGTTACGACATTATCTTTACCGTCCCTTATTATGCTAAAAAAAGTGATAAAACCGAAACTTCTTGTAACTTTTGTAGTAATTGTAACGATAGGGATTGTATTGGTGGGATATTTATTTAATGGAATTTCATTTCTGATTATATAAAGAAAGAAGGAATATAAATGGAATTATATGTTCTGACAGGTTTTTTGGGAGCAGGTAAAACAACAATTTTATTAAAAATTTTAGAAAAATTAAAAGGAAAAAGAATCGGTGTCATTCAAAATGAATTTGGCAAACTTGGAATTGACGGAGAAATACTAAAACATAATGATATAGAAATGGTGGAGATTAATAGAGGCTCTATTTTTTGTTCTTGCTTGAAATTACAGTTTGTGCAGGCATTAAGCGAAATGGCACAACATGAATTTGATAAGTTATTTGTAGAAAGTTCAGGGCTTGGCGATCCGTCTAATGTGGAGGAAATTTTAAAAGCTTCGGAAATAGTATCAGGAAAACAATATGATTTTAGAGGCGTAATTTGTTTTGTGGATGGGGTTAATTTTCTGAAACAGTTGAAAGATTTAGAAACGGTTTATCGGCAGTTGAAACATTGTCATTTGGCAGTTATTACAAAAACAGATTTGGCATCTACGGAGGAAGTAGATAATCTCTATAGAGTTATTAGAAAAATAAATCCAGTGTGTAAGATTGTAGAAAGTGCAAATGGAAATTTAAATTTGTCTGTTTTAGACGAAGATTTATTATTATATCAATGGGCTGAAAGTGAAGAAACAACAAATACAGAAGAAACAAAACCGAAAACATTATTTATGGAAATAGATTCGAGGGTAGAGGAAAAAGGATTACTTTCTTTTCTCAAGGAGATTTCGCAAAGTGTATATAGAGTAAAAGGATTTGTTAATTTAAAGGGAAAAGGTTGGCACCAAGTTGATTTGGTTGGAGAAAAAGTGAATTTTCAAAAGGCAGATGATTTAGAAAAGGGACAGATTGTATTTATTTCTAAAATTGGACCTGCAGTTATTAAGAAAATTTTTGATGTATGGGCAAAATATAATGATACAGAAATGAAGTTAAAAAATTAAGGTGGGAAGAAATATGAGTATTAAAGTGATTGGCACAGGTTGTGATAAATGTGATAAATTATATGAAAATGTAATGCGGGCAGTAGAAGAGATGGGCGTGGATGCAACAGTAGAAAAGGTAGAAGACCTTATGGAAATTGTTAAGTTGGGTGTGATGACTTCTCCAGCATTAATGATAGATGGAAAAATGGTTTCTGTTGGAAAAGTAACGAAAAAAGATGAAGTGAAAAAATATATACAGTCTACAGAAAAATAAGGAAGGATTAAATGATGAAGATTACGTTACCGGAAAAAGTGAAAAAAATTATTCATACATTGAAAAGTCACGGTTATGAGGCGTATGCAGTTGGTGGATGCGTCAGAGATTCTATCTTAGAAAGAATACCTGAAGATTGGGATATTACAACATCGGCTTTGCCAGAGGAAACGAAGGCGTTATTTGACAGGACTTTTGATACAGGCATTGAACATGGAACAATTACAGTGTTGATCGGAAATGAAGGATTTGAAGTAACCACATACCGTATTGATGGAAAATATGAAGATAATCGTCATCCGAAACAGGTAACATTTACGAGGTGCTTGCGGGAAGATTTATTACGTAGAGATTTTACAATCAATGCTATGGCGTATAATGAAGAAGAAGGAATTATTGATATTTTTGGTGGTTTGGAAGATTTGAAGAAAGGAATTATCCGTTGTGTGGGAAATGCAACAGAAAGGTTTGGAGAGGATGCTCTTCGTATTTTGCGAGCAGTTCGTTTTTCTGCACAACTTGGTTTTTCTATTGAGGAAGAAACAAAGGCTGGTATTGTAGAATTAGCACCAACATTGCAGCAGATTAGTGCAGAAAGAATACAGGTGGAATTGATAAAAATGCTTACATCTTCAAATCCAGAGAAGATACGACTTGCATATGAACTTGGGATTACAAGGATAATTTTGCCAGAATTTGATGAGATGATGAAAACGGAACAAGAAACACCGCATCATATGTATACAGTTGGAGAACATACGATTAAAGCACTCACGTATATTAGAGCAAATAAAATTCTAAGGTTAACAATGCTTCTTCATGATGTGGGTAAGCCAATAATGAAAACAATAGATGCAGATGGTGTTGCGCATTTCAAATATCATGATGTAGAGGGAGAAAAAATTGTTAAAAAAATTTTAAAACGCTTGAAATTTGATAACGATACACTAAAAAAAGTCACAAAATTAGTAAGATATCATGACTACAGAATACCTGCGCGGATGAAAAGTATTAGACATGCGATGAATACGATTGGGGAGGATTTGTTTCCGTTTTATTTAGAGGTGCGAATGGCGGATACAATGGCACAAAGTGAATATCAGCGTACGGAAAAATTGGCAAATTTAGACGGAATTCGAGATTGTTTTGAGGAAATACAGGAAAAGGGGCAGTGCGTTTCCTTGAAAACATTAGCCATTACGGGAAATGATTTGATTCAACTTGGAATGAAACCAGGAAAAGAAATCGGAGAAATGTTGAATAAATTATTACAGTTAGTTTTGGATAATCCAGAATATAATAATGAAGAAATGTTAAAACTTTATGTAAAAGAAAATAGAAAAATCTGACTTGTACAATAGATTTTGTTCTACTTTACAAAAAATCCTCATACAGTTAAAAGAGTAAAACAGAAAATGTAGGGGGAGTTATGAAAGAATATGATTTAAATGTGTTGGAACAGTATGAGATAGAAATTAATGCTACAAAAAAAGTGAGGGATGCTATCTTATGCGAAACAGATAAAGGGGTTCTTCTTCTGAAGGAGACTGTTGATTCTGAAAAAAAAATCCCAGTGCTAGAAGCACTTACAACTCAAATGATTAATAGAGGATATGAACAGGTAGACAATCTTTTTATAAATAAAGAAGGAAGTTTTGTGAGCGAATCTGAAGACGGGACACGTTATATTCTTAAGAAATGGTATGTGGGACGAGAGTGTGATGTGAAACGTGAATTGGAAGTTTTAGATGCGACAAGAAATCTTGGAAGAATCCACTTAATTATGAAAAATTCGGATATGGATTGGAAATTATTTGTAGGAAATAATTTGCAGGAGGAGTATAAAAGACACAATCGTGAATTGCGAAAAATAAGACAATTTATGAGAAATAAAACAGCAAAAAGTCAATTTGAAAATATGGCATTGAAACATTTTCGTGAAATGTATATGTGGGCAGAATATGCTGATAGAAAATTGAAAAATTCAGTTTATAAACGACTTCGAGAAAAAAGTATTGAAGAAGGAACGATTATACACGGAGATTATAATTATCATAATTTGATTATAACACAACGTGGAATAGCAACAACCAATTTTGAGCATGCATGTTTGGATGTGCAGTTGGCAGATTTGTATTATTTCATGCGAAAGGTATTAGAAAAATATCATTGGAGTATAGAACTTGGAAGAGCCATGCTTCGAGCGTATCAAGAGATAAAGCCTTTAGAAGATGCAGAAAAAGAGTATCTTTGTATTCGTTTTATCTATCCGGAAAAGTTTTGGAAAGTAATGAATAGTTACTATCATTCTAATAAAGCGTGGATTTCTGAAAAAAATGTGGAAAAACTTTCTGTTGCTATTTCTCAGATAGAAGAAAAGAAACAGTTTTTAAAGAGTATATTTGCTTTTCATTTGGAAAATACTGTTGTATAATAAAGAGCAGAAATTGCTGGAGGTAAAAGAAAGTATGGATTATCAGAAAAAATATAATCAATGGTTAAATGATTCTTACTTTGATGAAGACACAAAAGAAGAGTTAAAGAGAATCGCAAATGATGAAAATGAAATTAAGGAACGTTTTTATAAAGATTTAGAATTTGGAACTGCAGGACTTAGAGGTGTTATTGGAGCAGGAACAAATCGTTTAAATATATATACTATTAGAAAAGCTACTCAAGGATTAGCAAATTATATTGTAAAAAGAAATGCAAAAGAGAGAGGCGTTGCAATTGCGTATGATTCACGTCATATGTCACCGGAATTTGCAGATGAAGCCGCACTTTGTCTTGCGGGAAATGGAATTAAGGCATATGTATTTGATGCGTTAAGACCAACTCCAGAATTATCTTTTGCAGTGCGCCAGTTAAATTGTATTGCCGGAATCAATATTACGGCAAGTCATAATCCACCAGAATATAATGGATATAAAGTATACTGGGAAGATGGAGCGCAGATTACACCACCACATGATAAAGGGATTATGGATGAAGTACAGGCAGTTGAAGACTTTCATTGTGTAAAGACGATGTCATTAAAAGATGCAAAAGAAGCCGGTTTATATGAAACAATTGGGAAAAATATAGATGACGCTTATATTGATGCGTTGAAAGGATTGGTTATTCATCAAGAAGCAATTGATGCGATGAATAAAGAGTTGAAAATTGTTTATAGTCCACTTCATGGAACAGGAAATGTTCCAGTAAGACGTGTTTTGAAAGAATTGGGATTTGAAAACGTGTATATTGTCAAAGAACAGGAATTGCCAGATGGTGATTTTCCTACAGTATCTTATCCGAATCCTGAATCAGAAGAAGCATTTGAACTTGGCTTGAAATTGGCGAAAGAAGTAGATGCTGATTTGATTTTGGCAACAGATCCTGATGCTGATAGACTTGGTGTATATGTAAAAGATACAATGTCAGGAGAATACAAGGTTCTTACAGGGAATATGTCGGGATGTCTTCTTGCAGACTATGAAATTGGACAGAGAAAAGAAAAAGAAGGATTACCAGAGGATGGTTGTCTTATTAAAACGATTGTTACGACAAACATGGCTGATGCCATTGCAAGAGGTTATGGTATCAATTTCATGGAAGTTTTAACTGGATTCAAATATATCGGACAGAAAATTTTAGAGTTTGAAACAACAGGAAAAGGACAGTATCTGTTCGGATTTGAGGAAAGTTACGGATGTCTTATTGGCACACATGCTAGAGATAAAGATGCGATTGTAGCGACAATGGCGCTTTGCGAAGCTGCGGCATACTATAAGACAAAAGGAAAAACATTGTGGGATGCAATGATTGATATGTATGAAAAATACGGATACTATAAAGATGGTATTCAATCAATTACATTAAAAGGAATTGAAGGACTAGAAAAAATTCAACAAATTTTAAATACATTAAGAGAAGAGACGCCGTCTTCATTTGGTCCATACAAGGTTGTAAAAGCGCGTGATTATCAAGCGAATACAATTAAAGATATGGAAACTGGGGAAGTAAAACCAACAGGACTTCCAAATTCAAATGTAATTTACTATGATTTGACAGATGAAGCATGGTTATGTGTTAGACCATCAGGTACAGAACCGAAAGTAAAATTTTACTATGGAGTAAAAGGAACATCGTTGGAAAATGCAGATAAAAAATCAGAAGAATTAGGCAAAGAAGTGCTTGAAATGATTGATAAAATGCTATAATTCCCTTGACAAATATAGGGGAAACCGTTATAACAATACTTAGGGCAAGAGCAGGAAAAATAGGGAAATTGCTCAGAATTGCTATAGAATCTAAGATGGATTTTATGATACAACTAGAGGAGGATATATCCATGAATAAAACAGAATTAATTACAGCAGTTGCTGAAAACGCAGAATTATCAAAGAAAGATGCAGAAAAAGCATTAAAAGCTTTCGTTGAAGTTGTTACAGAAGAATTGAAAAAAGGTGAAAAAATCCAGTTAGTAGGGTTTGGAACATTTGAAGTAAGTGAAAGAGCAGCAAGAGAAGGAAGAAATCCACAGACAGGAAAAACAATGAGTATTGCAGCTTGTAAAGTACCAAAATTTAAAGTTGGAAAAGCATTAAAAGATGCTGTAAATTGTTAAGAACTGTGAATGGGGCGTAGTAAAATTAAATTTTGCTACGCCCCTTTTTAAGAGGAGGAAGTATGAGATTAGATAAATTTTTGAAAGTATCTCGATTGATTAAAAGAAGAACAGTGGCGAATGAAGCCTGTGATGCGGGACGTGTATTGGTAAACGGATTAGTTGCAAAAGCATCGCAAAAGGTAAAAGTGGGAGACATTATTGAAATTCAATTTGGAACCAAAAGTGTAAGAGCAAAAGTTCTTGATCTTCAAGAAACAACAAAGAAAGAAGAAGCGAAAGAACTATTCTGCTATTTATAGATAGTCATAAATTTATCGTCCTTTTCATATAATAGCAAAAAGAATGTATTGTTTGTTCGGATAAGAGAAAGGGCGTGTAGGCGAATGGAAGAAAAGCAAGTGCTCAAAGCACATAAAATTGTAATTAATAATCGAAAGACAAGCGTGGTAACAGGAGTGTTGGATGTTTTGTCTTTCGATTTAAATGAAATATTGCTAGAAACAGAACAAGGGATGCTTATGGTAAAAGGGACCGATATCCATGTTAATCGGCTTAGTTTAGAAAAGGGAGAAGTAGATCTCGCAGGAAATATCGATAGTATTGCCTATTCTGAAATTCACCCAAAAGCAAAACAAGGGGAAAATTTACTTACAAAATTGTTTAGGTAATTAGTTATGTTAGGGTTAGAAAAAGAAGTAGCAATATTTGTCCACGCCGTAATTGCAGGAATGTTTGTGTATGGTACATATACTTTATTGAGAGTAATCAGAAGGATTATCAAACATAATCTGCGAGCTATCTCAATAGAGGATTTTTTGTTTTGGACAGGGACGAGTTTGTATTTGTTTATGGAAATCTATTATACCAGTAATGGTAGCGTTCGTTGGTTTTTTGTTTTGGGTGTTATTTTGGGCATGTTAATCTTTTCTTTTTTTGTTTTTAAGGCGAAAAAAATATATAAAAAAATAGAGAAAAGTATTGATAAATATGTAAAAAAACGCTAATATGGAAATATGTTATGGGGATAATAATGTATGTATAAATAAATAGTAAATGGGTGATTTTTGTGGCGAAAATAAACAAGAAGATATCCACACGTCAAAGAAAACAACAGTTAAAACGTCATAAACGTAGTATAATGGTCGTTACATGTGTTTTGGTATTGTTAGGTGGAGTAGTGTTTGTGGGAAGTAACTCTCTTCGATCTCAGAATAGGATATATAAGGCGCAGGAGAAAGAACTGCAAAGAGAGATTAAAGAGGAAGAGGAAAGATTAGAAGATATTAAAGAACTAGAAGAATATGTACAGACGGACGAATATATAGAGGACAAGGCTAAAGAGGAGTTAGGCCTTGCTGGTAAGAATGAGATTTTATTTCAGAAAGAAAAATAATATATAGATTTTACAAAAGATTGCGTTAAACGCAATCTTTTTCTTTTATACGACTTACGAAAATGAAATTTATTAAAAAATATAAAGAAGGAGAGAAGAAATGGGTAAAGTGAATGTGGATAATCCGTATGTGACACAAATTGATAAATTTGCAAGTTCACTTAGGCATTTATCAAATACATTTTTACATTTAGAGGAAAAAAGAGAGTCATTGACGCAAGCGGAAATGGAAGATATTTTTGCGGAAGTAGATGAAAATGTATGTAAAGATTGTGAAAACAGAGAATGGTGTATGGGAGAAAATTCTATTTCTACATATCAAATGGTGTATGAAATTCTTTCTGCAGTAGAGGAATATGGTGTTGAATTAAATACACAAATAAAAAGAAAATTACAGAAACGCTGTATACAAGCTCCGAGATTTTTGAGGGAAACTTTGGATACATTTCAAGGAGCAAAAAAAGAATTAATCTGGAATAATAAACTGGCACAAAGTAGGCAAGGTTGTGCCATTCAATTAGATTCTTTTGCACACATGATTCAGCATGCAACGCGTGAATTAAATGCAAGTATATTCTCGGATGAGTCTCTTGAAAAAAGAATACAAATTCAGTTAAAAAAAATAGAGGTACGTTTGTTGAGTAGTGTTTTCTTAATTACTCCCGAGGGAAAGTACGAAATACATTTAACAGTACGTTCCAAAAAAGGACAATGTATCACGACAAAAGAATTAGTAGGGAATTTATCAAAGGTAGTAGGCAGAAAGATGGTGTTGCCAGAAGGGGAGAGGTTGTTGGTCGGGCAGGAATATTGTACGATTGTTGCTATGGAAGGGCCAAAGTACCATACATTGCAGGGAGTTGCAAAAATTGGAAAAGGTTGTGATAAGATTTCTGGGGATAATTTTTCTATGATGGAGCTTCCTGGTGGAAAACATGGAGTTGTTTTGTCTGATGGCATGGGATCTGGGGAAAAGGCTTTTAAGGAAAGCGCAATGGTTGTGGAAATGCTGGAGGAACTTTTACTTGCAGGCTTTCCAACGGAAACTGCCATTCAAATGATGAATACAGCGCTTGTCATGGGGAGGGAAGAAATTAGATTTTCCACGATAGACATGAGTATTTTTGATTTGTATAATGGGAAATGTGAATTTGTAAAGGTAGGAGCATCAACAACTTATATAAAACGTGGTGATAAAGTGGAGAGAGTTAGTTCCACAAGTCTTCCAATAGGAGTTGTACAATATTTGGAAATAGAGACAACAAAGAAACGTTTGGAAAATGGAGATTTTATTATTATGGTAACAGACGGTGTGCTTGATGCCCTTCCAGTAGGGGAACAGGATTTGCTTATGGAGACAATTATAAGTGGGACGAATAAAAATAATCCGAAGGAAATGGCACATCATATTTTAGAACAAGTGTTAGAATGGACTGGAGAAGAACCGTTAGATGATATGACTGTACTTGCGGTTGGATTTTGGAGTTTATAATGAAAAGGTTGCATTTTAAAACGGAATTCTATATAGTGGGAATGTATATTAAAGGATAAAGGGACTGAATGTAATGATAGAAAAAGTTACACAATTTGTAGAAAAATGGAAAATGCTTTATAAAGAAGACAAAGTCGTTACAGGTGTATCAGGTGGTGCAGACTCGGTATGCCTTCTTTTTGTTTTACTGGAATTACAAAAGAAAATAGGGTTTGAAATAATTGTTGTTCATGTCAATCATCTTTTGCGAGGAGTGGATGCAGAAAACGATGAAAAGTATGTAAAAGAATTATGTGAAAAATACAAACTCACTTATGAAATTTATAGAGAAAACGTAGAATTAATTGCCAAGGAAAAGAAGGAATCCTTGGAAGAAGCGGGAAGGAATGTAAGACGCAAGGCATTTGAGGAAACTTTAAAAAAATATAATGGAACAAAAATAGCAGTGGCACATCATAGAAATGATAATGCCGAAACTCTTCTGATGAATTTGGCAAGAGGAAGTGGTTTAACAGGACTTGGAGGAATGCGCCCGATAAAAGAAAACAGAATTCGACCATTACTTTGTTTAGAAAGAAAAGAGATTGAGGAATATTTGGAAGAAAAACATATTTCGTATTGTACAGATCAGACAAATCTTTTAGATGATTATACAAGGAACCGTATACGCAATCATGTTATAAAAAATTTAGAGCAAGGTGTAAATGAAAAAACGGTTGCACATTTTTCGGAAGCAATGGAAAAAATATGGGAACTTCAGGATTATATGGAAGAAGAAACGGACAATCTGTATGCTCGTGTTGTTTTGAGAAAAGAAAATAAAATTTTTCTTTTGAAAAAAGAATACGAAAAAGTTCCGAATGTATTTCGTGGGCTTGTTATAAAAAAAGCGATAACATCAATAACAAAGCACGAAAAAGATATTCATGCAGTTCATATAGAAGAAATTCGCAAACTAATGGAAAATCAGGTTGGAAGAGAACTTTCACTTCCCTATAACATATATGCTTTACGTTGTTATGAAGGAATCTGTTTGAGGTCTGTAAACGAAAAAGAGGAAGAAAAAAAACGAGAAAAAGTTGAATTGGAGTTATGGCAGAGTAATCATAAACAAATAGGAAACTGGAGGCTTACTTATGAAATACAAAATGTCGAAGAAATAGAAAGAGATGGGGGAGAAACCCCCTACACGAAGTGCTTCGATTATGATATAATGAAAAATACTATAACGATACGAACAAGGAGAGCTGGAGATTATCTTATAATTAATGAAACTGGCTCAAGACAAAAACTTAAATCCTACTTTATTAATGAGAAGATTCCGAAGGAAGATAGAGATAACATTTTTCTTCTAGCAGAAGGTAATCATATCTTGTGGATTTTTGGATATAGAAGAGGGTGTGCGTATCAAATAGGTAAGAATACAAAGCAGATACTGAAAATCACAATAGACAAAGGAGAAAGAAAAAATGGCAGAAAAGATCAAAGTATTAATTTCAGAAGAAGAAGTGAATGAGAGAATTGAAGCATTAGGTAAGAAAATTAGCGAGGACTATGCCGGAAAACAGATACATTTAATTTGTGTATTAAAGGGTGGAGTATTTTTTATGTGTGAATTGGCAAAGAGAATTACGGTTCCTGTATCTATGGACTTTATGAGTGTAAGTAGTTATGGTGATGGGACATCTTCTAGTGGAGTAGTGAAAATTGCGAAAGATTTAGATGAAACATTAGAGGGAAAAGATGTTATTGTTGTGGAAGATATTATTGATTCCGGAAGAACATTATCTTATTTGTTGGAAATTCTCAAGAAGAGAGGGCCAAAGAGTATGGGATTATGTACATTACTCGATAAGCCGGATCGTCGTGTGAGAGATGTTAAAGTAGATTATGTTGGATTTGAAATTCCAGATGAATTCGTAGTTGGATATGGACTTGATTATGCGCAGAAATATAGAAATCTCCCATATATCGGTGTGGTAGAAGGTGTCGAGTAGAAAGGGGTATTGAGAAATTGAATAATGGTAAAAGCAGAGGTGTAAGTGGTTTCCCTTTTGTTTTTTTAATTGTAATGTTTTTGGGAATGTGGTGGTTTTTAGGTGAAACTCCACAGAGAGATTCGTCATATACTTACAATGAATTTAAAGCAGATATTCAAGAAAAAAAGGTGAAATCTGTTACGATTAAGCAAAACAAAGCAATTCCGACTGGTCGGGTGGAAGTGATTTTAAAAAATGATCAAAAGGAAATGTTTAATGTATCTGATGTAAAAGAAGTTGGGCAGTTTTTGCAGAAAGAAAATGTGCATTATTACTTAAATGATGTTCCAAAAGATAGTTGGTTTGCGACAACAGGATTTTCAACACTCGTATCCGTAGGACTTATATTGTTTCTGTTTATGATGATGAATCGTCAGGCGAGTGGAGGTGCAGGCGCGAAAGCGATGAATTTTGGGAAAAGTCGTGCCAAGATAAGTACGGATAAGGATAAAAAGATTACATTTTCACAGGTGGCAGGCCTTCGAGAAGAAAAAGAAGATTTAGAGGAAATTGTAGATTTCTTAAAGGAACCGAAGAAATATATTCAAGTTGGAGCAAGAATACCTAAAGGAGTGCTTCTTGTAGGACCTCCGGGAACAGGTAAGACACTTCTTGCGAAAGCAGTGGCAGGAGAAGCAGGGGTTCCGTTTTTTACTATTTCTGGTTCTGATTTTGTGGAAATGTTTGTAGGTGTTGGAGCTTCTCGAGTAAGAGATTTATTTGAGGAAGCGAAGAAGAATGCACCATGTATTATTTTTATTGATGAAATTGATGCGGTTGCAAGAAGAAGAGGAACAGGAATGGGTGGTGGACATGATGAAAGAGAACAGACACTGAATCAACTTTTGGTTGAGATGGACGGGTTTGGTGTCAATGAAGGTATCATCGTTATGTCTGCTACAAATCGTGTAGATATTTTAGATCCTGCGATTTTGAGACCAGGAAGATTTGATAGAAAAGTTATGGTTGGAAGACCAGACGTAAAAGGAAGAGAAGAGATTTTGCGTGTACATGCAAAAGGAAAACCTCTTGGTGATGATGTGGATTTATTACAGATTGCGCAAACAACATCAGGTTTTACTGGGGCTGATTTAGAAAATTTATTGAATGAAGCAGCGATTAATGCAGCAAAGGCAGAGCGAGTGTATGTAAAACAAAGTGATATTCGCAAAGCATTTGTAAAAGTTGGTATTGGAACAGAGAAGAAAAGTCGTATTATTTCTGAAAAAGAAAAGAAAATTACAGCCTATCACGAAGCAGGGCATGCTATTTTGTTCCATGTTCTTCCAGATGTTGGACCTGTTTATACTGTTTCGATTATTCCGACAGGAATGGGAGCAGCTGGTTACACAATGCCATTCCCAGAGCAAGATGAAATGTTTAATACAAAAGGGAAAATGTTGCAAGATATTACAGTATCCCTTGGAGGACGGATTGCAGAGGAGATTATTTTCGGTGATATTACAACTGGAGCATCTCAAGATATTAAGCAGGCAACAGCTATGGCAAAATCAATGGTAACAAAATTTGGTATGTCAGAGACCTTAGGGTTAATTAATTATGACAATGATAGCGATGAAGTGTTTGTAGGACGTGATTTTGCGCATACGTCAAGAGGGTATGGAGAGGAAGTTGCAGGACAAATTGACAAGGAAGTTAAACGTATCATTGATGAATGTTATGCGCGAGCAAAAACAATTATCGTGGAACATGAATCTGTTCTCCATGCATGTGCGAACGCTTTGCTTGAAAAGGAAAAGATTACAAGAGAGGAATTTGAGTCTTTGTTTGAGAAAACGGTTTCTGAAAATTAGAGAAGGAGTGCTTCTATGAATAAACAGGCATTATTTAGTGATGGAACGGGTAGTTATGTTTGGCCACCTGATCCATCGGTAAATGGCCGGATTACTATACGGTTTCGTACAGCGAAAGATGATGTTGAAACGGTTTGGCTTGTATCCGGGAATGAAAAATTGCCAATGACAAAGAGAGAAACAGAGGGGAATTTTGATTATTATACTGTTGAAAAACAGTTGAGCAATGAAATTTTTTATTATTACTTTGAGGTGAAAAGTAAGGATGACCATTGTTATTATAATGCATATGGAGACTGTGAAAATCTGATTCATTCCTATTCCTTTGCTATTGCACCAGGTTTTTCAACACCTGATTGGGCAAAAGGAGCGGTAATGTATCAGATTTTTGTTGACAGATTTTGCAATGGAGACAAAACGAATGATGTGGAAACAAGAGAATATTTGTATATAGGGGAGCCGTCTCAAAAAGTAACTGATTGGAATCGATATCCAAGAGAAATGGATGTGCGGGATTTCTATGGTGGTGATTTGAAAGGGGTTATGGATAAATTAGACTATCTTCAAGATTTAGGAGTGGAAGCAATTTATTTTAATCCTATATTTGTTTCTCCATCTAATCACAAGTATGATATACAGGATTATGATTATATAGATCCTCATTATGCAGTTATTGTAAATGATGGCGGGGATTTAATTGGAGAACATGCTAAAAATAATGTTCATGCAACAAAATATCAAAAAAGGACAACGGATAAAGAGAACTTGGAGGCAAGTAATCTATTTTTTGTTCAGCTAGTGGAAGAGATTCATAAAAGGGGAATGAGGGTAATTTTAGATGGTGTATTTAATCATTGCGGATCATTTAACAAATGGCTAGATAGAGAACATATTTACGAGAGACAACAAAATTATGAAAAAGGAGCATATATTTCAAAGGATAGTCCGTATAGAGAGTTTTTCCATTTCGATGCTAACAATGATTCTGATTGGCCATACAATAGCCGATATGAAGGATGGTGGGGGCATTCAACTCTTCCAAAGTTGAATTATGAAGAATCTAGCAAATTGGAAAAATATATACTGTGTATTGCAAAAAAATGGGTCTCTCCACCGTATAATGTAGATGGGTGGAGATTAGATGTTGCTGCGGATTTAGGTTATAGTAATGAATATAATCATGAGTTTTGGAAAAAATTTCGTAATGTAGTAAAAGAAGCAAATCCTAATGCTGTTATTATCGCAGAGCATTATGGGGACCCGAAAGAATGGCTTTTGGGAGATGAATGGGATACGGTAATGAATTACGATGCTTTTATGGAGCCTATTACATGGTTTTTGACTGGCATGGAGAAGCATAGCGATGAAGAAAGACAAGAACTTTGGGGAAATGCAGATCATTTTATTGAAACGATGAAATATCATATGACTAAAATGTTTATGCCATCAAGACTTGTTGCGATGAACGAACTTTCCAACCATGATCATTCCAGATTCTTAACAAGAACGAATCATATGGTGGGAAGAGCAGCACAGTTAGGAGCGAAAGCTGCTGAAGAGTATGTAAGTAAAGCTGTTTTTAGAATTGCGGTCACTATGCAGATGACATGGATTGGTGCACCGACCGTTTATTATGGAGACGAAGCGGGCGTATGTGGATTTACAGATCCTGATAATCGAAGGACGTATCCATGGGGATATGAAGATAAATCCCTAATTGCCTTTCATAAAGAAATGGTGCATATTCATAAGAAATACGAGGAGTTTAGAAGTGGATCAATTCTATTGCTTCACGGAGAAGAACATATCTTAGCATATGCTAGATTTAGCCATAAAAAACAGTTTGTTATTGTGATAAATAATAGAAGTGAGCGTGCAGAAGTAGTCATTCCAGTGTGGCGTGCGGGTGTTCCCGAAAAGAGCAGATTGAGAAGGTTGATTTATACTTATGATAACGATTACACAATGGAATATGAAGAAATTCTTGTGAGAAATGGAGAAGTTGTTGTAAACATGGGAAAACACTCGGCTCTTGTGATGAAAACAATGGAATTTTAGGAGATGGGGCGTTGAATAACGTCCTGTTTTTAAGTAATTACAAATTTTTCTTGCTTTTTTAATAAAGATATGATATAAATAATTATTGTTGAGACATATGGATGGATTCCCGAGTGGCCAAAGGGGGCAGACTGTAAATCTGTTGGCACCGCCTTCGAAGGTTCGAATCCTTCTCCATCCACTCAAAAGTTATTATTTATATATGCCGCAGTGGCGGAACAGGCAGACGCACAGGACTTAAAATCCTGCGGGACTTATACTCCCGTACCGGTTCGATTCCGGTCTGCGGCAGTAAAAAGGTGTGGGAGAGGAATCTTTGAGAACAAAGATTTCTCTTTTTCTTTAGATAGATGTGGAAAAGTGCATTTTTAGAGAAACAGACTAGGAAATTGTAAAAAACTGAGGTATAATGTACCAAGAGTCAGATGTAGTATAGATTGGAAAGTAAAAGAGAAGATACTTGAGGAGAGAGAAATGAAAGAAATTAAAATCACAGATACAATTAAATATATTGGTGCGAATGATAAGACATTAGATTTATTTGAAAGTCAGTATGTGATTCCGAATGGAGTTTCCTATAACTCATATGTCATTCTTGATGAAAAAGTAACTGTTATGGATACGGTAGATGCAAGGGCGACAGAAGAGTGGCTTGCTAACTTAGAAAACGTTTTGGATGGAAGAACAGTAGATTATTTGGTTGTATCACATATGGAGCCGGATCATGCAGCAAATGTACAGAGATTAATTGAAAAATATCCAAATATGCAAGTAGTTGGTAATGTAAAAACATTTAACATGATTTCACAGTTTTTTGCTGTGGATTTAGAAGGAAAAAAAGTTGTTGTGAAAGAAGGAGATACTTTAAATATTGGTAGCCATACATTGCAGTTCTTCATGGCTCCGATGGTGCATTGGCCAGAAGTTATGGTTACTTATGAGCAGTCAGAAAAAGTTCTCTTTTCAGCAGATGGTTTTGGGAAATTTGGTGCGTTAGATGTAGAAGATGAGTGGACTTGTGAAGCGAGACGTTATTATTTTAATATTGTAGGGAAGTATGGTGTACAGGTGCAGAATCTTTTGAAGAAAGCAGCGACATTAGATATTCAAATAATTTGTCCTCTTCATGGACCAGTATTAAAAGAAGATTTAGCATATTATATTGAAAAGTATAATATATGGAGTAGTTATAATCCAGAAGATGAAGGGGTTTTGGTAGTTTATGCATCTATTCATGGAAATACAGGAACAGCTGCAAAGAAAATGGCAGAAATTTTGCGTGAAAAAGGCGCAAAAGAAGTTGTTGTAATGGATTTGGCGAGAGATGATATGTCTGAAGCGATTGAAGAAGCATTTAGATATGATAAATTGGTTGTGGCTTCTGCGACATATGATAACGGGGTGTTTCCGTGTATGGAAGATTTCTTAGCGCATTTGAAAGCAAAAAATTATCAAAAACGTAAAGTGGCACTTATAGAGAATGGTTCGTGGGCGCCGACAGCAGCAAAACAGATGAAAGCAGTCTTTGAAGGAATGAAGGCTGTAGAAATTTGTGATTCTGTAGTGACAATTAAATCTGTGATGAATGAAGATAATATAAGAAGTATGGAAAAAGCAGCAGATGAATTAATGGTATAGAAAGACAAAGGGTATGGGTGTAAGTTTGTGCTAATAAGGATACTTTTAGGCTCTAATTCAATAGTGGGGGTGGGATTCAAAGGGTCCCTCCACTATTGAATTAGAAACATAAACCATGTCTTTTTATTCTCAAGAAATTCAAGAAAAGATATAAAAAGTGCTTGACAATATATGGTGTATCTGATATGATATTAAACGTGTCAGAGATAAACTGTGAGAGACACAAGCCCAGATAGCTCAGTCGGTAGAGCAGAGGACTGAAAATCCTCGTGTCGCTGGTTCGATTCCGGCTCTGGGCATAGTTGAATAGAAATTATGCGGGTGTAGTTCAATGGTAGAACACTAGCCTTCCAAGCTAGATACGTGGGTTC
>JAHHTN010000129.1 GCA_020024645.1 Faecalimonas sp. | reverse complement strand
TAAGCCATATTATTCTGTAATATGTAATGGATACAAACTGATTTTTTTGAACACATGCTATATGCGAAATGATGAACAAGAAGAGGTATACTATAAAAATAACTATAAAAACAGTTCTTCCGTATATCCAATTGTTCCGGCGGAAGAGATACGATGGTTACAAGAGGAATTAAAAGATGGCATGAAAAGCGTAATCTTTTCACATCATAGTCTTGTAAATGATTTTCTAAAAAGGGGTGTCAATAATCGTGAAGATATCCGAAAGTTGTTTACGGAAAATCAAGTATTGCTTTGTATGAATGGGCATGACCATGGGGATAATTATTCTTTGGTAGACGGAATATCTTATCTGACGGTTAATTCTGCGAATTATGCATGGGTAGGTAGGCAAATAGCTCGTTCAAAAGTATTGCAAGAAAAGTATTCTTATTTACATGGCATGCTTCAATATAAACAGGCGATGAGTGCGTACATAGAAATCGATGATAGCGAGATAAGAATCTGTGGGATGGAGGGAGAGTATTTATCAGTTACTCCTGATGATATTGAGTTATATGACTATAAATGGAATGGTGTCTCAATTAAACCACAAATAAGTTCACACTTAATTCAATTATAGAATCAAGTGTATCAAATTAACATTTCTTTTGGGGGAATTGTAGAAATCATTACTACATTTATTTTAATAAAAAAAGCAACTTCTCTTCGACAGCAAGCCGATATTTGCGGAAAGATGGAAAAAATCGTTCTGAGAGATTCCCAAAATCATGTTACAGAGTATCAGGAAGAAATTTCTTTTGAGGTAAAAAGATTTTAAACGCTAAAAACAACCAGTTATCGTTTTAGGGCAGAAAGTTTAGTTTTTCTTTAATAAGTGCTGACAAAAATCAATGCCGGATATAGAATATCCGGCATTGATTTCTTTTATTTTAAATCTTTTGATATATTTTGGGCGCAAGTGGTGTCATATGGGGAAAAAGGTTGCGATGGGTTTTTAGTGGCTCAAGAGATACAAGTTCATCGATTATCCGCGGCATTCCTTGTTCATCCGCAAAAATCCGATTGCCTTCAGAATAAGCTTTTTTGTCAGCCAGGGTTCAACTTCTCTTCTGGTATAGGGAAATCCCCTTAAAAGGATTTATCTGAAAAACGTTCAGATAAATTTTCATCTTGCTCGTCGTTAGATTGAGTTTTGTCATCATTCGGACTTTGTACAGAAGAATCTGCTCCTTCCTCCGGCAGTTCCGGCTGCCCCCTGCTTTTTTTCTTTCGCCTGTACGGTTGGAGCACATTTTAGAGCCATTTGTTCACTTGCCGGTGCCATCTCATCTTCTGGATTCCAAATTAAATCGTTAATAGGTTTCATAAATTACATCCTTTCTCAAGCTTAAAAAACGCTATGTGTTGCCTTTTATCTGCTATTATTTCCCCTTGTATGCATACATCTTTAGATGAATAATCCATTCATCTATTAGTTCGTCCAACGTTTGTCCATATATCTCTTTTGCGCAATTTACATTTTCATATATCTCTAGAAGATCTATTCGTTCCCCTTTTTCAAGTAAATGAACTAAAAAAGCTGAACCTACATCTGGATTTAGTAAATAAAGCTTTCTATCTTCAGACTCATTAACCTTTTTTTCTAAATCTTCTTTTTTTATTGTTTGTATTGCAATCAAATCTGAGCATATATACGCATTTGTCTTATTTGCATCTCCACCTTGAGATATTACTGTTAATAGATATTCTAGTGTAGCATCATCTCCACAATAGTCTCTAAGTATTTGAAGATTCTGAATATAATTATTTCTTATTGCTGTTTCATCACTTGTTTCCATTGTATATAAAATCTCTATAGCGCCACATAAATCTTCTTCAAAAAGTTCTTGTCCTCTACCCCTCCCCTCTTCATATAAGCCTTGTGTATGATAGCCAAATAGCTCTAACATAACATGCACAGCTTCATGTACAACACCAATAGGTGGATAATTTTTCATATTATAGTAATAAATTTCTTTTTTATCTGGATGCGAATACTGTCCAATTAAATTTATATTATCTGTAATTATATAATACACCTTTAGTACTTCTGAATTTTCTTTGCCGAACCATTCTTCAGCGTATGTAATACTACTTTCTCCTGTTTTTAAATAATCATGTACATTTGCTAAATTCCAGAAATCATTATCTGAAAAGTAATATATTGCCTCTTCTGATTGTACGCTAAATAAAATGTCTTGATGTATATCTTCCTGATATTGATTCATGTAATAATGAAAATAAAAATTCGTATCTTTGAGATTGGTGTTTGAGATATATTCCATTTCACTATAATAGATTTTCTCTGCTTCCCTAAAATTATCTTTAAGGTAACATTCGATTAGGGAATACAATTTATTTTTATCGTCCAGGCATTCCACTAATTTTTCTGCCGCTGAAGTTACATCTTTTGAGAGTTCACTTTTTATTAAATTAGGAATAACCCATTCATCCCCTAATGCTGGCAGATTATTTTTTTGTGCATCACATATCCATGATTTCAGATTAAATTCTGATTGAACACCATGATATTGATTGATCCAATATCTTTCCAAGCCTCTGCATAGCCAAATTGGCAGTTTTCCCCCACTGACAAAGTAGGTCAAAATCCCCTCTTGCATCTTATCATCAGGATTGATTTCCAAATAATCTGTTTTAGAATTACCTTCATAAAAGACACTATCCCCTCTAAAACAAATATTAACTACACCTGGCATCATCGGTTGTATATGATATTTATGAATTGCCGTTTGCAAAATGATTTCCGCTTTCCCAATATACTCTTCTGCAAAATTATCCATTTCATCCGTAAAATAATAATTAGCTAAAGATGTGCAATAAAGATTTGTGTATCCTCTCGATTGATATTTAGGAGATATTGTTTCATAAGACTGAACCGGCTTTTCCGGAGCTACAGTTTGGTTGTAAAAAAAGATACAAATTCCAGTCAATACTATACCCAGTACTACAATGAATAAAATAATACTTTTTTTCACTAAAATATCCTCCTATAATCTTATTTCTTCAGGATTACATGACAAGTTATCCAATATACTTTCATTCGCATAAATCCCACAAACCTTCGGTTGGTTTTGAACACCAGCAATGAGAGGACATCCACCTAAAC
>JAHHTN010000128.1 GCA_020024645.1 Faecalimonas sp. | reverse complement strand
ATACCTATATTAGAATGGGAAACATTTTTTTATCTTCAATGTCTTCTTTATTTAGAAACAGAAAGTGCTCTCTCCTTTCCTTTCTATTGGATAAAGCAAACTGCACTTCAAATTTAGCCTACACATAAAAATAGGAACATATCTCTATGTTCCTATTTCTTCTCCTGCAGGAGATGGGACTTGAACCCACACAAGCGCATTGCTTACAAGATCCTTAGTCTTGCTCGTCTGCCAATTCCGACACTCCTGCACACTTTATATTATTTTCGCTTCGAGAGATATACTACTATATCTCTATGCTTTTGTCAATAATTTTTTTAACTTTTTCAAAAAACTATCCAGTCCTACTGGTTTCCCACGACTGAATAGTTTTTACATTTCAATTAGTTTGCTTTTTTAGCCAATTCTGCTAATGTTGCAAATCCAGTTGCATCATTGATAGCCATATCTGCTAAAATTTTTCTGTTCATTTCTACTCCAGCAACTTTTAATCCATGCATAAATTTGCTGTATGATAAACCATTCATTCTTGCTGCAGCGTTAATACGAGCAATCCATAACTGTCTCATCTGACGTTTACGTTGTTTTCTACCTGCGTATGAAGATGTTAAAGCTCTCATTACAGACTGTTTTGCTACTCTATATTGTTTACTTCTAGCTCCTCTATAACCTTTAGCTAGTTTTAATGTTCTGTTATGTTTCTTCTTAGCGTTCATTCCGCCTTTAATTCTTGCCATTTCTTAGTCCTCCTTCAATCTTTATCTAAATCTTATAGATATGGTAATACTTTCTTCATATTCTTTACATTGCTAGCATCTGTAATAGTTGCCTGTCTAAGATTTCTTTTTTTCTTTGTAGATTTCTTAGTTAAGATATGGCTTTTATAAGCTTTATTTCTTTTTAATTTCCCTGTTGCTGTTTTTTTGAAGCGCTTTGCAGCTGCTCTATTTGTTTTAATTTTTGGCATAATAAACTTCCTCCTTAATGTTTACTGTGGATTTTAACCCATTTTTTATTTTATGTTTAACGTTTTTCCGTTAAAACCATACTCATGCTTCTTCCTTCTAACTTAGGTTGTTTTTCAACAGAAGCAACATCTTTCAGCATGTCTGCAAAATCATCTAAGATATGTTTGCTCGTCTGAACATGTGCCATTTCTCTTCCTCTAAAACGTAATGTTACTTTTACCTTATTACCTTTTTCGATAAATTTCTTTGCGTTATTTACCTTTGTATTCAAATCATTTGATTCAATATTTGGTGATAGACGTACCTCTTTCACATCAACAGTTTTCTGTTTTTTCTTTGCTTCTTTTTCTTTTCTAGCCATTTCATATCTGTATTTACCATAATCGATAATCTTACAAACTGGTGGCTTTGCTGTTGGAGCAATTTTAACTAAATCCAAGTCTGCTTCCTGTGCGAGCTTCATTGCCTCTCTTGAAGACATAATTCCTAATTGTTCTCCATCCTCTCCTATCAGACGTACCTCTTTATCTCTGATTTGTTCGTTAATCATTAATTCGCTAATTGTCTTGCACCTCCATCATAAATATAAATCCTTTTGAACGCAAAAAAATGAATAGCACAAACTATCCACTTAAAATTTTACATAATACACTTTTCTTTTTTCAAGGAAAATGCTATATTTATGCTCAATATCAAACCATTAGTCACTATGTCGTGCTAAGGTGAGAGTGGACACTCTACTTTATTTTTTGCTTTCCGCTCTTATTAATCTACCATAATCCGAACGTACTGTCAATAGTTTTTTTCTTTTTTATTTTTCTATTGATTTTATGCTTTTCTTATTCAATAATCATAAACAATTTTAAAGGAATAGGAGGTTTTTATTATGTCACAACGCAGTAATTTTTCAAGTAAAATCGGATTTGTACTAGCAGCAGCTGGTTCCGCAGTAGGTCTCGGTAACATTTGGCGTTTTCCATATCTGGCGGCTCAATATGGTGGAGGGAGTTTTTTATTTGTATATTTAATTCTTGCTGTCACTTTTGGATTCACTTTAATGATAACAGAAATAGCAATTGGACGTAAAACAGGATTAAGCGCAATAGGTGCTTTCAAAAAACTAGATCGTCGTTTTAGTTTTCTAGGTGTGTTTTCTGCAATTATTCCAATTATTATCTTTCCTTATTATAGTGTAATTGGTGGATGGGTGTTAAAATATTTTTCTGTTTTCGTGTCAGGAAATAGTTCAAAAGCTGCTTCTGATACTTATTTCAACGGATTCATCTCTTCCACTACAGAGCCTATTGGCTGGTTCTTTCTTTTTATCGCTTTTACAGCTATTGTTGTTTTACTTGGTGTACAAAAGGGAATTGAAACCGTCAGTAAATTTATGATGCCTATTCTTGTTATTCTTTCTGTAGGTATTGCTTTTTATGGATTAACTGTAGACGGGGCCATAGATGGATTAGTTTATTACTTAAAACCAAGTTTAGAAAATTTTTCCATTAAAACAATACTAGCTGCCATGGGACAACTTTTTTATTCTATGTCTCTTTCCATGGGCATTATGATAACCTACGGCTCTTACCTAAAAAAAGATAACAATCTAGAATCTTCAGTAAGACAAATCGAAATATTTGATACTGGAATAGCATTTCTTTCGGGGCTTATGATTATTCCATGTGTGTTTGCATTTTCTGGTGGAACTACTGAAAGCCTTAACCAAGGACCTGGACTTATGTTTGTTACTCTACCAAAAATGTTTACTAGTATGCCTATGGGAAATATTATTGGAACATTATTTTTCCTTCTTGTATTTTTTGCGGCATTGACATCTGCAATTTCTCTCATGGAAACTATTGTATCTATTTTTCGTGACAAATTCCATTGGAAGAGAAAATTTACTTGTGGCCTTGTTACAGTTATCACTCTTCTTATGGGGATTCCATCTTCACTTGGTTTCGGTCCATGGGCACATATTAAATTCATCGGATTATCTATTTTAGATACATTTGATTTTATTAGCAACAACGTATTAATGCCTATACTCGCATTTTTCACCTGCATTTTTGTTGGCTTTATCATCAAACCAAAAACTATTTCTGATGAAGTTAAAATAGGTAATCCTAAATTTAAAGGAGAAAAATTATTTTCTATTATGATTAAATGGATTGCTCCTATATGTCTTATTGCAATTTTAATCAGTTCTATTTTAAATACTTTAGGAATTATCGTATTATAAGCAAC
>JAHHTN010000127.1 GCA_020024645.1 Faecalimonas sp. | reverse complement strand
CTGCATTGGTGAAGAAAATCGGCAAGACAACCTATGTTGTCCATATTCATTTCAGTGAGAGCAGCACCGAAACCATGAGCGATAAAATCAAGCGAATGCTCAAGAAGCAAGTACAGCAAATTTTATAAGAATTGTGCAGTATTGCTTGCGTATTAGACACAACACAAGAAAATGAATCTCAATAGTAGTGGAAATTGCTAATAATAGAAATTGAGTGCCGAGATAGTATTTGCGTGGAACAAATTCATGAAATTATTGTAGCAGCTCACCTTTTAGGTGACCTGCTACAATGATTTACCTAATGTGATTTTCTAATTTCGACCTTGAAAGTGTATCTTAAAGCAGAAAGTATAGTGATGCTATCGAATAAAAAAGAGAATACCGAAAACAATATTATTGATATAATGGTTTATAAATTCTAAAATATCGCTTTTTTAAAGCGTCTCGTCCACCCTCCATAACATCACATATTTCGTTTCTAATAATTTGATTTTGCAATGCTCCTTCAAATTTGCATTGGATTTGTCCATTTACGAAATTCATAGCCAAGATTTGCTCCGCTGCACCATTAACAGGAATATTAGGATTATGAGTTACAACAATTACTTGATTTTTTGCTTTCTGATTTCGGAGTTCTGTAACTAACATTTCAGAAATCAATTTTGTATCCAAATCGTCTTCCGGTTGATCCACGATCAGTGGACCTGTATTGGAGTGTAAGATTAGCGATAATAAAGCTGTAGTTTTTTGCCCGGCAGAACCTTGAGCAATATTGGAAAATTGACCATTCATTTTTATTTCTAATTGAATTGCGTCAGGCGGTACCCACATAGACAAGGCATCAATATCTGATGGATGTTCCTTACATAGGGTAGCAATATAATCACTAAATCGTTTTCCATAACTACGACTACGAATTTGATGATCTAGAAAATTAGAGATGGTGCGTTCGCGTTTTTCCCAAATTTCCATTTCATCTATAGATGGAGAGCATATTTGTCCAATGAATGAATGGTCTATATTGTCTATGTCAAAAATATCTGTCTGGAACTGACTATCTTTGCGGATGATGCTTCTAAACTCTTCTTCTGCAAGTGCAGCATCTTGCATAGGGAGAAGTGTAATTCTGACTTGGTCGGAATTTAGGTTGGAAATTATCCGATTTCGTTCTTCTCGTAAAAGTTTTTGGTGATTAATTATAGCCGTCAATTTATTATTTTTCTGAACCGTTACTTCTTCGAGATAACTTTCCCAATGAATAATTTCGTCTATTCTTTCTTTCAATATGTTATGCTGTGCATACAGAGAATCCAACTCATCAATATCATCTATGCCCTGTTGTTTTAACGCCAAAATAGTCTGAGAATACTCTTCCTTTGCTCTTTTGAAATCAAGAGAAATATGATCCTCATGTTGCTTCTGTAGTTCATCTGCCTTAGGAATCAATAAAGCTATTTTTTCTTGTAAGGCAAGGTATTCACTTATTAAAGCACTCCACTCCAGGACAAATGCTTTATATTGCTCAGAATAGTCGTTGTCCAAAATACTACCGATGTCATCTTGACTAACTAAGGTAGTTTGAATAATATCATCTTGCATTTCAGATAGTTTTGATTGGATAGTTTCAAGCTCGGATTTAAATTTTGAATACATGGAAGAATAAGTTTTTATTGTAGCAATTACAGGATTATTGGTTGCGGATTCGAGCATTTCAATTTTGGCATCTAAATCTGATAATTGCGCAAGAAAAGAGGATTTTTTTAATATTTTTCCTCTAACTTCTCTTTCTTCGCGACATAACGAAGTGTATTTCTCACTTAAGCCTTCTAATTGTTGCGACCAGGCATCAAAATCAAACAAGCCATCAATATAGTGAATAAGGCAATTGGGTTCTTCTGCCATTTCATATAATTGTTTTTGGCCATAAATATGAATAGGAAAACGTTGATTTACATCACCTACGCTTTCACTTAATACCCAGTCATGACCTTCTTCATGATACTCTGACCATGTTCCGGATTCCCAGATCAGTTTTAACCTACGCCCATCTTTGATGATAATTGTCTCGATCTTTGTGTCGTTACGTAACATCCCGACATCCTTACGATTATCAGGAACCTTGGCGAACTTCTTGTAAGTCTCATTTATTTCTTTTGGCAGATTTTGCGTTTTATCTAGTACAATACGGAGAAATTCTGTAATAGCAGTCTTACCCGATCCGCGTCCGCCAATGATAGTGTTTAACCATGGACTGAAGTGGGCATCAAACGCTGTTCCATTTCCTATTTTTTGTCCCTTATATATAGTTAAATCTTCGATATAACATCGGTTTTCTAGTATATTAGGATTGCTTATAGATCTTCCATCTGTTATGATACCATCCTCTCCGTCTTGGAAAGCTAACGCCAAAGATTCAATAGTAGGACTTTCCATTTTGACCCATGAAAAGCGTCGACCAATATTACTTCGATTATGTGCATCTGATCCCATCACATAAGTATATTCACACTTCATATCTATACACAGCTGGGGAAGAGTGTATGTAGCGTCAACAACTTCTGTAGCAAAGAAATCACAATTATCTAAAGCATTTCTTAAAGCATTACCCTCAAGAGTTTGAAATACACCTTTTGTATCATCAGCATGTGCTGGGAGTGCTATTCCTTTACAATCTTGGATGGTCTTTACTGCATCTTGAAAATTCAATGGACTTCTAGAAGTTTTAATGCAGGAAATTGTAGCATTAATCTCTTCAATAGGTTTTTGAGGATCAAATATTGCTATTAAATGAATAGCGGGAAATACTTCTAATTCTACACCTGGAAAAATAGTAAGTGCTCTATATCCAGCTGGTTTTTCGCTTTTCATCCGCTCAAGTTCTGTGCGTAGGTCTTCAATCCAACTACAACAATCGTGATCAGTAATCACAATACTATCAAGTTCCTTTTGCATCGCTGCTAAAAGGTATTCTCTACAGCTGATCTGAGGTTCTTGAAAGTCATGTGATGCTGGAGTATGCATATGGAAATCAACTTTCCACCATTTTGCACCATAAATCATATATATCCTCCATACAACTTCATTAGTATTTGGAAAATCAATTCTATAATACTAATATTATACATTATATCTAGACAAAAAACAATGTGATGGCAAATTTATATATAAATTATACAAACAAATCGCTACGGATTATTGCATATTGAAAGTTTTTTACCTATAACTTATTTTTTGTGATTAAAAAGTCCTTGACATTTCGTTTCAGGCAAAACCGCAAAGTCGATTCTGGTCTCGACTGCTGTCCGACTGGCTCCCTT
>JAHHTN010000126.1 GCA_020024645.1 Faecalimonas sp. | reverse complement strand
CTATCCCATATAATAATAGAAAATTGCTTGATTTATTATTAAGAGTTCCTCTTGAATATAGAATTTCAGATAAACATCATTTAGACTTAAAGAAAATAATGAACGAAGAACTTTATAATATGAATATACGTGTAGTAAATCTTAATGAAACTAAAAAGCGAAAGAAGTTAGCGAATATATACTATACAATAAATTCACATTTACCTTTTTAGACATATAACTATATATAAAAATGACATAAAGCGATATAGCGTGGGGGAAAGAATGAAGATATTATTAACAGCAACTGTACAAAGTCATATTTGTCAATTTCATAAATCACTTGTTGAAGTATTGCATGAATATAATTGTGAAGTTCATGTAGCAGCAAGGAACAACCTTGCGGAAAAAAATGGGCTGAAGTTAGATTTTGTAGATAGAGTATATGACATACCGTTTGCACGTTCGCCAAAGAGTAAAGATAATATACGTGCATATAAAGAACTTAAAAAAATTATTAGTCAAGAGCAGTATGATGTTATACATTGTAATACTCCTATGGGAGGAATTGTTACAAGACTTGCTACAAGAAAGATAAGAGCCAAGGGAACAAAAGTGTATTATACAGCACATGGATTTCACTTTTACAAAGGCTCGCCAAAGAAGAATTGGTTAGTGTTTTATCCGATAGAGAAGCTCTTTTCAAGGATAACAGACAAGTTAATAACGATTACACAGGAAGATTATAAATTGGCAAGTGAAAAGTTTCATTGTCAAGTAGAACAGATTCATGGGGTTGGTGTGGATGGAAAACGTTATCGTTCAACTACTAAGGAAGAACAGTTAGGAATTAGAAAAAAATTTGGCTTTTTGTCGGAACAGAAAATTATATTGTGTGTGGGTGAACTTTTACCAAATAAAAATCAACAGATAGTTATTCGTGCTATGAAAAGAATTGTTGAAAAATATCCAGATGCACAGTTGCTTCTTGCGGGAAATGGACCAGAAAAAGAAAAACTTGGAAATTTAATTAAAACTATAGGTTTGGAAGACAACGTGAAAATGCTTGGCTATGTTATCAATTTACAAGAATATCAACGGATTGCAGATATATCAGTTTCATGTAGCAAACGCGAAGGATTACCACTTAATATTATTGAAGCAATGTTGTCAGGAACGCCGGTGGTAGCAAGTAAGAATAGAGGCCATAGAGAGTTGATTTGCGATGGAAAGAATGGATTTTTAGTTGATATTGATAATTGTGAAAAATTGTCAACGAAAGTATTAGAGTTATTTAAAAATAAAGATTTATACGAAAAACTAAAAAAAAGAGCAGAATCATATGCACAGGCATATACATTTGAGAGTGTAAAAAAGGAACTTATGAAAGTGTACGGATTTGAAGATGAGTAAAAAGATAAGTGTGATAATGGGAATTTATAATTGTGCGGAAACTTTGCAAGAGGCATTAGATTGTATTCTTAATCAAAGTTATACAAATTGGGAAGTTATAATGTGTGATGATTGTTCTGCGGATAATACGGTAGATGTAGCAGAAAAATATGTTATAAAATATCCATATAGATTTGTTTTGTTGAAAAATAGAGAAAATCGTGGTTTGAATTATACTCTTAATAAATGTTTGAAATATGCAACAGGAAATTATATAGCACGTATGGATGGTGATGATTTATGCGATAAAGACCGCTTTATGAAAGAAGTAGAAGTGTTGGAAAATAATTCAGATATTGCGATTGTTAGTACAGATATGGAATTCTTTGATGAAAACGGGATATGGGGCAGAACTCATACAGAAAAGTTACCATTAAAGGCGGATTTCTTAAGAGCTACTCCGTTTTGTCATGCAGCCTGTATGGTCCATAGAAGTGCATATATGGATGTAAAAGGATATAGTGTGAGCAATAGATTGCTTCGAGTAGAAGATTATCATCTGTGGATTAAAATGTACGAAAAAGGATATAAAGGAATGAATATTCAAGAATGCCTATATTCAATGAGAGATGACAGAAATGCTCAAGGAAGAAGGAAATTTAAATATCGATTAAATGAGGCTTATGTAAAAGGGTATGCAATAAAGAAATTGGGATTAAAAAAAATAAATTATGTTTATTGTCTTATACCTGTGATAAAAGGACTACTCCCTTCATGTGCTTACCGCATATTACATAGAACTAAGTCTGGAAAATGTTAATTTATAGTATTTGATTTATTATGAAAGGAATAAATAGTTATGCCGATTTATTGGTCTATGTTATTAGTTACAATAGTCATAGGTATACTGTGTTATGGAACTCCATTAAAGAAGGTAATAGTTGATGGTCGAGAGACTGGCAGGGTGAGATTGGGGTTTGTTGTCGCAGTAGTTGCATATATAGTTTTTTTTATTGGTTTTCGTGATAGAGTATTAGACTCTAGTGCATATGTAAGAAGTTTTAATGAATTGCCATCGAATTTTGATGAGCTTTTTGCGTATTTGACTATTTTAGACAATGGCAAAGGTTTTTACTTTTTAGCAGGAATCTTTAAAATATTCATTTCGAAAAATCATTATGTTTGGTTCTTTTTTCTTGCAATAATAAGCTGTTTTTTCTTGTTTAAGACGTTATATAAATATTCTGTAGACTTTCCGCTATCTGCATATTTATTTATAACTATGACTACTTTTACATGGTTATTAAATGGAACTAGGCAGTTTTTAGTTGTATGTATTTTGTTTGGATTTATGGATTGGCTTATTGAAGGTAAAAAGATATGTTATATGTTACTTACATTATTGCTTACAACAATACATAGTTCCGCCATATTTATGGTAATTATTGTGTTTTTTATTTCGTTAAACCAAATATTTACTAAAAAAATGTTTGCCTTTGCGATTTTGACAGTAGTTGGAACATATTATTCAGAATACGTATTTGAATTTTTGAGTGAGGCTTCAAAAACTATGAATTATACAGACACAATGGGAATGGATGGAGGATCCAATATAATACGACTTTTTGTAACAGCTATTCCTGTGTTGATTACAATGTTAAATTATAAAAATGTGGAAAAGATAGCACCAGTTTCTATTAAATTGGCGATAAATATGAGTTTAGTTGGAACTTGCTTTTATTTTGCCGCAACATTTACAAATGGAATTTTAGTTGGCCGTATGCCTATATATTTTACGATTTATAATTTATATTTATTACCATGGGTAATTAGAAATTGTTTTACAAAAGATTCAAGAAAAATAGTTTGGGGATTGTGTGTTGTGAGTTATTTAACTTATTTTTATTATCAGATGTGTATCGCCTGGGGTGGTTTAATGTATGTAAGCGAATTTTTGAAGTTAGAGTTTTTATAAATGATTA
>JAHHTN010000125.1 GCA_020024645.1 Faecalimonas sp. | reverse complement strand
TTTTATCCTATACATTATCTTTTCTTTTCTCTCACCATACTTTCTACTATTACTTGACATTTTACCCTTGCTCTTCATCTGACACCTATTTCCTTCAGCGTAAAACATATTTCTTCACACATATACGCATCATATATCAATAAAAAAGCCATTTGAACACCTCCGTTCACTTCTTACATTTCCATATCCATACGGTTGTCTGTTTCTTCTAAATCCATTGGTGCCTGTGTTGTATATTCGACATTTGGGTTTTTCTTATGACGAGTAGGAAATAGTTCTTCTGACATTTTGTCTTGCTTTCCAAATTTACCACTATCTAATAGTTCCAGGTAGTATGTAAAAATGGGAAGCCTTCGTCTACTGAAAGACAAGTTTCCTCTGTGGAATACTCACCTCCTTTTCTAAATGTATTATAGAAGGCTTTTTTCAAGTCATAAGTTAAATGGCTCCAAATGTAACGCCATGGACCATCAGGTGTTTTCTTATTTGAATTATCACCAAATGCATATGAAAAGTCCATTTTTATGATATTGTTAATGGGATCCTCTCCACCTTGCTGTGAGTATGGAGGCTTTCCAGGCAACATAATCATAAAAAGCAATGTAGCTACTGCAAAATTTTCGTTTCCCATCGTCCGCAAGAAATCAGAAAAATGTTTTCTTTGAATTTCCGGTGCAGTGTAATTATTTGTTCCCACTGGACAAGGATAATCTTCAACCTGATAGCTATCTGTATCAACAAAATAAACTTCTTTAGGAGATACCACTAAAATATTAGCTGGATTTATATCACCCATCACGATATTTCTATCATGGAGATATTTGATCTTCTCCAAAATTGTAATACACAATTCTACAGTATCACGTTTTTTCCACGTCGGAAAGTTCTGCAAAAGCAAAGGCTTAATGAATATGCTTTTTTGTAATTCCTTTCCTTTGGCTTTTGGCATCAGATATCCGACAAATTCTTTTTTGGAATTATACAACACTGCAACCGGATAACATATACCTGTGCATTCAATGGATTTACTAAGCATCAATTTAATTTTTTCATATTTTCTTTTTTATATATTTTCGCAACAAAAGGAGTATTGGTCGTATATATAATACCTTCCGCTCCCACTGCAACTTCAGATTCCAATCTTATTGGAACACGTGGCGTATACACGATTTCATTTTCTGTTGGAATATGGCTCACTGAAAGTCTTGTATCTTCGAGAGTTGTAACAGCTTTACAAATTTGAAAAACTTCATCCTCAGCCAATTCTTCTTCATGTTTATACTCTTTGTTAGGAGTTGGTTTATCATTTTTCGAAATTTCTGAATTCCACATGAAATTGCTTAAAAAGCCATACTGATTAATTCTTTTCACATATATCGGTTTGCCTTGTACAGACTGGGTTTTATTCAGTACTATGATATCCTTTGCCAAATTATTATCTTGTGTAATAAGCAATAACTTATGTTCTATTCTGAATTTAGTGAATACCATTTGAAAGACATTGTCGGCAAAATTATCATTTTTTTCCCCTTTGACTTCAACTAAGCCTGCACAAATTAATTGTTGTATTATTTTCAAGCTGTTTTTTGACTTTTCGGCAAGATCTGGTTTCATTGAATCAGCGTGTTTTTCGAGTTCCTCAATAACTCTCAACGGAACAATAACCTTATTTTGATATCGCTGAAGGAATGGAATCATATGCATCCAGAATTTGTCTGATGCAAAATGCAAGATGCTACAAGTATCTATAAATATCTTCCGGTCCTTGACATAACTTTCCAAGACTTTCTTTGCGTATGCTTCTTTTTCATTTTGGTTACTCTCGCATACCATAAAATATCTTCTCCTTAGTCAATCGTTTCCCATCCTTTTAACAGTTTTTCATCAACAGATAGCTCTTGTAAAATTGATTCATCGTAAGCTGCTCATTACTTTTATAATCATCCTGTGTCCATTTTTGAATTCCTTTGTCCTTAGAGTAATCCAAAACCAAAATATTAAATCCACCAAGGACATCATTATTAAGAGTGTCTCCTTGCTTGGCTAATTTAGGATTGCGTGTCATTAGAGCCAATCTATTCACGCTTTTGAATTTTGCAAATACCGAAACAAAAGTACTGATGACATTTCCATCACTTTTTTCACCACGGATATCTATCAAATTTTCATTTTGTAATTCCATCAGTAATTTCATGCCTTTTTGTGCAACAAGTACGTCGTTCGTTTCAGAACTCATCATCTGGTGCTGAATTGCCTCAACGACTTTTAATGGAACAATGAATTTATTACCACTATTTTTCAAAGCTAACGCAAATGATTGGAGGATATCCAAAAATCCCTCTTCAAATAAAACAGTTTGATCTAAAAAAATCCGATAACTTTCTGCAATGTTGCCAAAATCCTTGCTTGAAATCAAAGAAGTATTATTTAGTGAAAGACCAAACATTTTCGATTCGTCCGAAAAACATAAAAACCATTTCTTTAAGAGAGAACCTTTTTCAATGGTTTCAAACACATTACTTCTGTGATTATTTTCATTAGAACATAGTATAGTTGAAAGAATGGGTAAGAGTTCTGGTTTATCTGTTATGTAATTGTCTATTATTGCACATACAGCAATATATTGAATTGAACTCATTCTATTTTTTTGAGTCTCTAAATTATTTACAGTCTGTCTTGTCAATCCGATTAAATCTCCGAACTCTTGGACTCCAAAACCTAAAACTTGTCTAATTTGTTTTAAGGAAACTTGCATTGTTTCAATCAAACTGATAATAAAAATCAATCATTTGTCACACCACCTTTTAAAATTAATAATGGTACAATTTTTTACTGATATCAGTATATTTTACATATATACATATATATTCAAAATAAACTTTACAACATGATGAGTCAGTTGCTACGAATCCACATTTCAAACATTCTTAAATTCACTTTGATTGTTTTTATAATGTTACGGAGCTCGATGTTATATTTTGTCTGATAAATGCTGAAAAAGCAGTATTCTTTGCAGAAATTACCCTTGACAAATCTAACCTCAAATCACAACTATTTTCAGCTACGCTGTCAAATACTATGGTCTAAAAGAGAACCTCTGCCACAAGGCAGGCGGCATGGTAAGAAAAATACGGATGAGATGTTGTTCTGGACAAAAGAAGAGTTTGCTTCTTTTGTTGAGGTCATACGAGACCGTCCTGCCAGCTATGCTATCTTTATGACACTGTACTATACAGGCATGAGAGAGGTTGAACTGCTGGCACTTACCCTAGCTGATGTAGACATCAATAAGAGCTATCAGAGGCTCGACGGCAGGCGTGACTGAAGAACTGAAAGCTCGTGACCCCATGCAGTGGGTGGG
>JAHHTN010000124.1 GCA_020024645.1 Faecalimonas sp. | reverse complement strand
CGGTTTTGCCTGCCCAGTTACCTGTATGCTGTTTCAGCCCTGTAAACGCATTAAATATGGGAAGTGTATTTCGGCAAATAAAGATCAGATTTATCTATCACCTCTGCAAATGGTAATTCTAATGTATTACCGAGGTCTTTATTGATCTTAATATACGCAACAATTTTTCCATCAGGATAAACCAGAAATTTCTCGAAAATGGATTTTAAAAAAGCATTATCCATTAAGTTACCAAGATTATCCTCAATGTTCTGAAACATTTGTTTTAGGCATTTTTCCGTATCAACACATACCTGATCTTTATTCTGATATATTGCAATATTTTTTTCAATTTCTTCCAATCTCTTTTCTAGTATAAGGATTCTTTCTTTTAAGTCTGCTTGATTCATTTCTTCATCCAGAAATAAATTGTATAACTTATCTCTTTTGGATTTTAATTGTTTTGCTTCTGTCTGTAATGAATCAATATTATATTCATTCTTATATTGTTCTTCTAACTTTTTACTCAACTTATCTCTAAATCTCTTCAGCAGATGTTCTTTATTTTTAAACAATTCAAATAAAAAAGTCACAATCACTTGTTGCATATCTTTCTCATTTACTTTAACTTTATTATCACATTCCTGTACACCATAATCCCGTTTAGAACAAAACCAACTTGTATATTCGTAACCTGTTGGTTCATAGACATATGTTCTTCTTCTAAAACTATAATTATCATTTGCACATACTAACAAATTTGACAAAGGGTATTTTACACTTATTCTTCTCTTTTTCGTAATTCCATCATCTTCAAACTGCTGAAAACAGTTTGATCTACTTTTCCGTATCTCATTTGCTTTCAAAAATACTTCGTCTGATACGATACGTAATTCTGGTCTGCTTATTTTAATCCAAGCTGACTCATCATATTTTTTTCTGATATCATTCAAAAAATCTACTACCTCTGATTTTTTATTACAAACCTGTCCTATATAAATTGGATTTTTTAGTATATTGCTCACCACTGTCTGTGACCAGCGGTATGCTCCCCCTCTTTTCGTCGGCACTAATTCCTCATTAAGACATTTTGCAATTTTACCTGAACTCAGTTGTTCATCCGTATACATCTTGAAAATTCTCTGTACAATTCTTGCTTCTTGCTCATTGATATTCAGGTGATATTTATCCCCCGGAATTCTATCGTATCCATATACATAACTAGGTACTCTGCCTTCTTTTGCACTCAATTCCTTTGCAAATTTTACTCTTTTTGATAAGTTAATACTTTCTTCTTGTGCTATTGACGCAAACAATGTTAACAGCATTTCATTTTCATATGTATCTAAATTTGCATTGATAAAATAAACTTCGACACCATTTTTCTTTAAATCTCTAATAATTTCAAGAAAATCTTTTGTATTCCTTGCAAACCTACTGATATCTTTAACAAGTATCTTTGAAAAATTCCCTGTTTTAGCATCTCTAATCATTTGATTAAAACTATCTCTTTTTTTCATGCTTTTAGCAGAAACGCCATTATCTACATAAACTTTGTAAATTTCCATGTTGTTTTTTTCAACATACTCCTCGAAAGTTTTTCTCTGATTCTCTAAAGATAATACTTGTTCTTCTTTTTTTGTACTTACTCTGCAATAACAAGCAACTATTGTCTTTTTCATAAGTTCATTCCTCCTCATATCTAAATAATTGAATTGTGGGCAATTATATCGCTTTATCTTATCCACGTCTATTGTCGATCTGCCGGATTCATTTGGTTAATCTTGTCTTTCATCACACTTTCTATGGCAAAATTAACCATTTTATCAATAAACTGTTCACATATATATTTTTCTGTTTCATCATCCAATAACGCTATATCAAAAACGGGCAACAATATCTTCTGTTTCATTTTGCTTCTCCCTTTTTTAATATGAATATGCGTTTGTGTGGAATAATTAGAATTTGTCTTATTATCGTTTATGTTATTTGTTTTCAAGCGTATTCTCCTTTTGGAGATGCACATCTCTGTTTTTTAGGCCTATAATTAAATTAGCATCTTTCTCGCAGATGCTTTTTTTACAACGCTGCCATGTCGCTTTGAAACGCATACGCATAAAAAAAAGAGTAAGCACAAAGTACTTACTCTCTCGACTCTGAAATTTTAAAATTTTCATCTTGAAACAAATGATACAACCTGTCTTTACGAACGCAATTAGTAATTAACAAATAATAATTTCTCTACTATTGTTTTAAGTTCATGTCCGTATCTTACATATTTGGGCAATCCTTTTTTTGTTATGTAAGGTTCCCACTCCTTGTGTATCCTTAAGCCAGTATTCTTTATATACATTGCTCCTATTTCTCCATGATTTTTTAAAATTGATAATATGAGCATCGTTATCAATCCATTTAAACTATACACTGTATTTTCTCTAATAATATTGTCAAACGGAATTCCATTTATCTCTTCCAGAGGTAAGCTTAAGGGATTCCGTTTAATAGCATTGTATAGATCATAGTCTAATTTCTCACTACTTTTTATAGGGCAGATACCAGGCTCATCCAAATCAATTATATCTATGTGATAACTGTCTAATTCCTCAATTCCCTCATGCTGATATCTTAAGCCAGTTTTCAAATGGCGTTCTCCTGTCCATACGGCTTTTGCAATATTTGTTCTCCCTGCAAAATTATCAATACATTGATCTACAAAGTTCGTTTGTTTATCCTTGCCATATAAATCACCTGTCTTGGCACGTTTAAATATAATATCCGTTTCATTAGGTATAGTAGTAAAATCCTTATACTGACCCGTCAAACGCAAAATAGTTTCAATTATCATATAGTTGATAATAATATTAACTTTTTTACGTTCTTGCTCTTGCTGTGCTACATAGACTTTTGTTTCTCCTTTTTGTTTTATTGATAAATCAAATAAGCATTGTTTAATTAAACTTTTTTCTGTGATTACAATTTTTGTTCTACTTCCAGCAGGGAATATAATTAAGTCTCCGGATGAAAGTTCATATATATCTCCTTTTATGTCATCTAGTATTTTTAGTTCTCCTTTCCGAACAAACCAAAGTTCAGAAAACTCAAAATTTTTATTAAAACGGCACACACCATATTCTTTTGGTACAACTGTTTTTAATATACCTGTATACTTGTTACTTAAACTCAAGTCGTTCTCATCAACCTCCTTTTCTTCATCGCCTTTCTTGTTTTTATTATTTTCCTGATCTGCCGTATCTTTCACTTGTTCTTTTGTATTATCTTTAACTTTTTTATTGCCTTTATCTTTTTTCTGCTTATGGTCACTTTTTTTAATACAATATATTCTCTCTTCTTTATTCTGACTCATATAAACTTCCTCCTTTTCAGATACTAAAAAGTCCGTAAAACAAATAATGTTATTCCATTTTAACAGTTTTTCTATTTCTTTTCATCCTTTTAAGAATTGTCATTTCC
>JAHHTN010000123.1 GCA_020024645.1 Faecalimonas sp. | reverse complement strand
GGCCTCTTTTCTGGATTTTATTCAATTTATGTTCTCGTTTTAAAACTGCGAATGTCCCTTCTGCCTATATCTTCCTAAGCCGCATGACCCTCAGATAATCACTGGTCCCTACTTTCTTGCTATTTCGATAAAAAGAGGGTAATAAGCACTGGCCTTGATCCTGACTGTACCGAGATCTGTGGCACAGGCTGAAAAATGCGGGCAGTTTTTACATTGTTTTTTTGAACGGTCATATAAACGGTAATAGTTCTGCGTTGACTTTTTATAAATTAATTTCTGATGTTGTGATAAACTATAGTTGTAACACCTGTGGCTAATAAGATATAATCTTATAAAGAAAAGAGGAATGAAAGTATGCCACAGTATTATGATAACGAATTTAAAAAGAAAATCGTTCGACTTAAATTAGAAGAAGGTCGAACTGCTAAAAGCATTATTTCTGAATATGGCGTTTCCAAAGCCAGTATCACGAAATGGTGCCAGGAATTCCGTGAAGAATGCCAATCCAATTCAGAAGCCCAAAAAGATTTTGATTCAATGAAAGAGATTTTACGTTTAAGGAAAGAACTGGAAGAAGTAAAAAAGGAAAATCTCTTCCTAAAAAAAGCAGCGGCATTCTTCGCGAAGGAAATCGATTGACGGCTTATCGGTTTATTCAAAAATATCACAACATATTTGGCGTCAGATGGTTGTTACGCCACTTAAACATCTGTCCCAATGCTTATTATAACTACTTAAAAGATCGGAAATCTGAATATCATGCCACAAAAAGAAAAACGCTTGCAGAAATCAAAAAAATCTATCATAGCCATGGAGGTGTGGATGGATATCGAAGTATGCGTGTATTTTTGGAACGCAAAAATATTCGTTTAAGTGCACCAACTGTTCATAAATATATGAACAAAGAATTAGGACTGTTTGCGATTGTACGCCGCAGAAGAATGAATCATCAGGTTGGAAAACCACACAAAGTATTTCCGAATTTGATTCAGCAGAATTTTACAGCCGATGAAATCAACCGGAAATGGTGTACAGATTTCACCTATTTATATTTGACAGACGGAAGTAAGCGCTACAATTGTTCTATCATGGACCTACATGATAGAAGTATTGTGGCAAGTATTACCGACAAACAGATCACCAGTGATTTAGCGATTCGTACATTAAAAAAGGCGTTAGAATCACAGAAAGCAATCAAAGAGCAGTTGATTTTGCACAGCGATCAAGGTAGTCAGTATACTTCAAAAGAGTTTACAGAATTTTGCGAAGAAATAGGCATCACACAAAGTATGAGTAAAGCAGGATGTCCCTACGACAATGCTCCGATGGAAAGATATTACAATACGTTGAAAAATGAACTAACGAATTTACATTACTATCACAATGATGATGAATTAAATAAAGCAGTATCGGAGTTTGCATATATCTGGTACAACCATGTAAGACCACATTCTTATAATGATTACCGGACACCGTTTGAAGCCCGGTATGGAATACGAAATTATTAGGCACAAGTGTTACAAAAATGCTTGACCACTACAGTACGGCAATAATCATTTCTTCTAGTTCTTTATTGGGATCGATTCTATCAAAACGTTTTTGCCAATACATATATGTTGCTTTTGAAAAGCCAACTACTGCGAGAATGTCTTTTAGTTTGAATTCTCCTCGGAGACTGTGGATAATTCTCGCTGTTTTTTCAGAAAAGCTTCCTCTTCCAAACGCAGCCTCCTCAGTTCTTTTAAATACGCATTCTCAATTCTAAGTTTTAATAATTCGTCTTCCAACTGCTTAACGCGTTCTGCGCTAATGTTGTTATCTTCTGATGAATTTTTCATTTTTGATTGCTTTGATACGTCCATCTTTTTCTTCCTCCCCTTCTTTCGAGGGCGTAAAGCATCAGGACCAGCAATCTTGAAATCATTTACCCATTTAGTAATAAGCGACGGATTATTAATGTTTTCTTGACATGCTAAATCTTGATATGAGACCTCGTTTGATAAATAAAACTCTACCACAGAAAGTTTGTATTCAAAAGAGTAATTTTTGTTTTTTCTAGACCGTAGCAATGCAGAATCTCCATTTCTCTCGTAACCATGAACCCAGTTTCTAATTGCTGAATAAGGAATTGAGTATTTTTTTGCTATAAACTCAAAGCCTCCTTTCCCAGAGAAGTATTCTTCTACTATTTTTTTCTTAAATTGAAAACTATATTTTGCCATGAGAAAACCGACCTCCCAAAAGTTAGATTTTTTAGGTCTAACTTTTGGGGGTCGGTTCATTGATCATCTATCTCAACATTTTTCATTTATAATAAAAAGAAAACCTCCCAGCGCCAGTCCCAAACCAACTACTAGGAGGTGTATAACAAATGCATAGTCATTATATCAACAAACTGTTAAATATTGAAGATGTAATTATCAAAAAAATTCAACATGCGAATACTTTTGTAAAGATTTATCTTGAAACCAAACCTCATGAGTAGGTCTGTCCTTGTTGTGGTTCTACTACAAATCGTGTTCATGATTACCGTTATCAAACAATTAAGGACTTGCCTTTCCAGTTGAAGCATTGCTATCTTGTTCTACACAAAAGGCGATATGTGGAAACCATACGTGGATTTGGCCTATTCTTATTTCCCGAATGCTGATGTCATTATTGATAAATATCACTTCATTAGGCAAACCACTTGGGCTATTGAAGGTGTACGCAAAAGACTGCAGAAGACAATGCCTGCCAATCTTAGGAAATATTACAAACGAAGCAGAACACTCATCTTAAGCATGTATAACAAACTCAAAGACGAGAATAAAACAGCCTGTGATCTGATGCTTCTTTACAACGATGACCTACGAAGAGCTCATTATTTAAAAGAAAAATTTTACGAACTTTGTCAGAATACGAAGTATTCCGAACAACGAAAAGACTTCTTCGATTGGATTAAAATAGCCGAATCCTTTGGATTAAGTGAATTTGAAAAAGTCGCCAAAACCTATCGTACATAGTCTAAAGAAATTTTAAATGCTTTCAAATATGCACATATCACGAATGGACCAACCGAAGGATTCAATAATAAAATAAAAGTCCTGAAACGAACATCCTATGGAATCCGAAATTTCCAGCGTCTCAGAACTCACATTTTTCTTGTAACTAATTCATTTTAACAGACTGGCACTTGAAGGTTTGTTTGCCATGCAATAAAAAAGGTACTTTTATATAACAACACCTAAATTCCTTCAAACGCAACAATGGAGCGGGATTTTTAAAATCCCACCCCAACTATTGACTTAGAGCCATTACATATACATTGGTATTAAACCAAATGCTATCATAAAAATAGTTAAAATTAAAGTAAAAAGCCAAACTATGATTCCTAATCCATAAGGACATTTAGAAATAATATATATCAAAATAGCAGGTATAAGCATGAGTATAAGCGGAATTAATGCAAGTCCTACTATTATCATAAAAATTCCATCATCTAAAAAAAAGAGTTCCAAAATCACTATAAC
>JAHHTN010000122.1 GCA_020024645.1 Faecalimonas sp. | reverse complement strand
ATCCAAAAATCATATGTATCATTCCTTTCTCTTATTGTTGTAATTTTGGTAATTTTGGTAACTTGTATTTTTAACTAGTACAGAAAATGCTCTGCTATCAAAAATACTATTTTTCTTATTAGGTTATACCCTATTGCGTGTTTTAAAAAAACGTTTCTTTTCTTGCCCCTTTTTATAAAAATCCAAGTTTTTATCAACAAGCCCCAACAAGATTTCTATATTTGATACGAATTATGAAACATCTCAAATACATCGTATCAAATATAAAACAATAGATATGTACACTACGTTTCTTCTTGTTCCATCACACAGAAACAGTCCCCACAAATGATATGAACCACTCTGGTTGCTCTGACACTCATTCCACACGCTGGACAGACATATTTTCTTGTACTGCTTTTTTTCTTGGGTTTACCCGTTGTATTTGTTGGCAATGATACATCTAAAGGCTGTAATCGAAAATGTTGTATCGTATCCTCTAATAAACCATGCTGCTGTAACACAGTAATAAATTGCTCACTGGGAGCAGTTTTGCTATAACCAATGTATTTTACATATTCAATCAGCAACCCTCTCTTCTCTGCTTCTGCCTTGAAATTTTTATTATGATATCGTCCTTTCTTAGATGTATCTTGTATCCCGTTTATCATACAATATAGATGTACCATTTCGTGTTGCAAGGTCGCCAGTACATTTTCCATTGGTCTGTTCAAATACTCCGCAGTAATATTGATTTCATAGTAGGAACGGTCTGCATCTGTCCACACTTCGTTACAAGTGATATATCCATATGCTTTTGGTTTTGATTGAATGGTAATCACCACTTTGGGCAGTTTTGTATCAAAGTATACTTGATTCAGAACGTCAAATGCCCTTTCAAATAGTGCGTTGTCTTTTGATAACAAGTTTATCACCTCCACACTATTTTATATAACACACGTCCAAAAGTTGGCAGTGCACTGCCATGTTCTAAATAAATTAAAAGACCGAAGCCGTTAGGCTCCAGTCTTCTGATCTTCTGACTGTATGGTATCCGTCTTTTTTGATGTTGTGTTTTCTACTGCCTGTGTCTGTTTCAGTTTTTCCACGCACAATGTAATTTTTCCTTTACTGTCTATTTCAATCCCATTAACAGCACCCAATTCATACAATGTTTTCAGCTTCTCTTCCGTCATGTATCCTTGCCAAAATCGACTGGATATCACTTTATATTGACTGCCTTCTCTGCCAATAACAGTAAAAATCAGATTTACAATACAGTCTGTTTCCAGCTTTGGTGTCAGTGTAGAAATGCCTGATTTACACATAATATTTTTACAAAATGTTTTATCTACTTTTAACTGTCCGTCTGCATCCAGTATAAACCCAATCACAGGATTTCCAGCTTGAAACTGTGTTTTAATTTGTTTCTCTGTATACCCCACAATTTCACCTGTTTCCATTGAAAAACACTCAAAACCAACATTCCGTTTCCCAAGCATAACTTCGTTAATTAAAATTTTACACATAAACATCAGCCTCCAATTTGTTTAGATTGTTTTTCAATTTCAATCTAATTATAACGCTGCTTAAATGTGACGTCTGTGGTGATAATGCAAGGAATATATACGATAAAATTAGTGAAATAAATGGAAAGTTGTATCTATTACCTATACCGATGGTAAAAGTCATCTCGCAAGCCTATAATCTCTCTCTGTGCTTTTTCAGATGGTTGAAAATTGATCCAAACATACTCTAAGGCTCTATTTTTTCTTTGTCCGTTTTCTGAATTAACTGCTAATTTTGCAACGTCTTTTATCACAAATTGCCACCATTGATTTTTCTTTGCATGGGCTAATTTATTTTCATAAAGGTTGCTCCAATACCCATAAAGAATTATTTTGCATCTAGCATTTTTTATTAACTTTAGTAATATCTTATGCTGATGTCTTTTTAATTCAAATTTTCCATTATGCCCATATATCTTATTCGCTCCAGTTGCTCTTGTACTCCACAAATATGGACAATCAATATGTAACAATACATCTGGTCTATTGCGAAAAAGTCGTATAACCTCAAATGCGTCTTTGTTCCAAACAGTTACCCCTTTGTAACAAGGTATAAGTCCTTTTAAACAATATTTTTGCCTTAAAATATAATTCATCTGTCTTTTCTTCATCTGCTCTTCTGTCTTACAATCACTAAATACCTTCATACATGAATTAAAGGATTGCGTAAGCAATATGAATACCTGTTCCGCTTTTTCCATTTCAGTTAAACCTTCATAGCCATGTTTCTTATGATTCAAAGCCTTGTCAAAATTCTCTCTGCTATAAATCACATTAGACAATCTTTTTATCAATTCTATCTGTGTACTATCATCAGCCATAAGTCTATGAAGTAAAAATATATCCGGATTTTTTTCATTTAAAATTGCTTCCTTTAACCAAGCTGGGCGATTGATTGTAATTACACCAGATCCACCAAAACAATCTACCAGTAGCTTACAGTCTGGAGGTGTCAACAATTTAATCTCATAGTCAAACCTGCTTTTTCCTCCGTAATAGCCAAAAAATATTCTAGTTAACATAAGATTCCACCTCCTCTTTTAACCTTTGTACAGATAACCGAAACACCCATCTTCCATCTGTTAGTTTATATGTATAAGGTCTATTGAGAGATGTAATCAAAATACCATTCATCTTAAGCAATCTTTTCAGGCTCATTGAATCATACCCTATTTCTCCTGCAAAGCGATTAAATTCACTAGATGTAAATTGAATGTTATCCTTACCATCTTTTTCAAATTGTAATAATTCTAAATAAACCTCATAATAATTAAGCCTTTCTTTTTCTTCTAGCTTAGGTAATTTTTTTACATTTTTATCCTCTCTAAAATAGTCTGCTATTTTTCTACAATCATTTACTGTAATATTTTCACCATAATCGCAAAGTTTTGTTAGCTTATTTTCCGCAATTCTTCCTCTCATTTGATTCAGGCTAAATTGAAATATCTCTGAATACTCTCCATTCTTTGTTTTAATTACAATAATCAACTTTTTTTCTGTTGTAGTTACATTTTTTAAAATAGCTGCTCTTATTTCATCTTCCCCTTCGGAACTAATGATATGCTTTAATTTTTTGAATAAATTCATTTTAAAATTAAGTAAGATCTTACTTTTCCTCCTTATTTTTTAATCATCGATGTACTTATAGCTTAACATACAAAAACCTCAGGCTTTTTTCTAAAAAGCCCGAGGTATATGCTAATTACTCTCAATTTTGAATATCGATCAACAGTAATGTATAATAAAAATTTGAAATGTATGATTGAATATTCCGACTTTGAAATTTCAAAAAATGGTCTTGTACCAAAAAAGTTTGAAATGGTACCAATTTAACACACTATAAGCTGGTAATGCCTTACAACCCTTGATATTACGCACTTTTTATAACAAAACACCACTCGAACTTTAACTTTACCAGATTACACTTTCTCTTAACACCGTACTTTTTCCCGTATTGGGATTTCCTGCCAAGGCAATCACCTTTTGTG
>JAHHTN010000121.1 GCA_020024645.1 Faecalimonas sp. | reverse complement strand
AGGTGTCAAAGGTGCTGCGGGAGCTCTCCGAGCTGGTGGCAAAGTAAGACGAGGGGGGCCGATTCATTTAAAAACGAATCGGTCCCCTGTCTTGATTTTTTTGAAGGATACAAGTATAATTTTTAAATATAAGCATAATCTTTGGGGATTTTGATTTATGAGTAAAATGGGGAAAAATATACTTAATAGTTTTAAAGACATTTTGGGGCAGTATTGCACAATAAACCAGTTTGTCGAACTATCTAAAAGATGTTTTGTGTCAGAACATGCGGCACAATTATCAACGAGGAAAGCGTTTATTGAATTGGCTACCCAAAATCATATTACTTTAACAAGCTATAATCCAGACAATATGGTAAATGCAATTTCCAGAAGTTATATTGTAAATGTTCAATTATGTTTTGAGACCTTTTTAAAAAATGCTTGTAGAGAAGTAAAAGAATTTAGTATTAAAGAATATCATGAAAAACTTCAAGACGATTCTTGGCTAAAGTGTGCTAGGCTGAATATACTTGGTAATATAATTCCAAGAGAAAAACAAGCTCTTTTCGATTTGTGTGAATACTATAGGCTTGTTAGAAACACAGCTGTACATGACTTGTGCGATGTTAAATCTCGAAAAAGAGAATATGAAAATTTAAAAAAGTATAATTTTAAAACGGAAGCAAAGTTTGCAAAATTATTAGCTCCTAATGAATACGAAAATATATCATTTGATGATTTTGTAATGTTCTCTCGCTCATGTGTTGAACTAGCAACATTTTTGTTTAATGAAATCGATTATGATTATTCAAAAATAGTAAAAGCAATTCCCTCATGTCAATTACATACTTTCAGAAGATACAGTGATGCTCGTTTAGAACAAGCCATTTTTTCATACATCAATACTTGGTACAAAGTTGATGAACGTTTGGAAAGTCAAATGGAAGATTTAAAGAAAATAATTAGGGCTTGATGGTCTAGCGGTAAGACGTCCCCCTTCATAAGCACATTAACTTAAAAGTAGTGTGTTTATGAAGGGGAAGACTGTGGTTCGACTCCACATCAAGCCACCATTATTAAGTTTTGGGGGGAATTCTGCTTAATTGGATGAAAATAGAGAGGAAAGGGTGGCTTGAAGCCACCCTTTCCTTTATTCTATATCTACATATGAAAAAGATTGCGGGGCAAGTGAGATATTGTAATCTAATAAATCTCGTGGAGGATCAAATATTTCCACTTTTCCTAATTCATAGGCGTATGCTGTTTTGCACCCATGAAAATATTCCCGATATTTTTTTCTGCTAATGCCCGCGTTACTTTTAGTCTGTTCCCATAAGGTGGAGGGAGCTGCACAAATAGTCCCCAATATTTCAACTTTTGCCACCACTTTCATTACCGGAGATGTGCTATATACAAGTAGAACAGAACTGTCACTTCGTGCTAGCCGTTTACGATATTCATATTTTTTTGTACCAGCCAATATCCTATCAACATATTCTGGTTTTATTGATAATAGAATCGCCTTCAAAATTAAATCCTCATCATTCTACATACTTAATTTCCGTCTCAGAATCGTGCATAATCTGATTATATTGTTCATCACTCAATTTCATAAACGATCTAGGCCCCCTTCGAGCACATACAATGTCATGGTCCCAAAGGTAACCTAATATTAATCTTTTGCTCAGGCTTTTGACAAATATAAATTTTAAAACTTTCAAATTACGCCTATGATCACGCCAAAAGCCTTTCAATTCTTCGGTAGAAAAGACACTTCGATTCTGGCAGATACTAAGCAGTTCCTCCTGAGAATGAATATTGCTAATAATTTCATCCACCATAGCGACTGTTGTAACAACCGAAGTATATTTTTTATTTGAACCTTCGGGGCCTGTTCGATAAAACAGAATTAGATCACCGGGCTTTACGCCATTTCCGGGAGCCCACGAGATATAGACCTTTTGTAATGCATACCTATGAGGTTCTCTTCCGAGAAAATCAATTTTATTCTCGTTGTTCAGTTTGGAATCCGGGAGTAGTGTGGTGTGATATTGTGGGAAAATCGGCAAAATATACTTATTGCAATCATACTGAATGTTGGGAAAGTTTTTGCGAAAAGAAATATTATGATCAAAATCTTTCATCCTTTTTACTAAAACTTGTTCTTCCTTCCCGTTTCCAATTTTTACTCCATATTCAGTGAAGCCCCACCTTTTCAGTAATGCAGCCAAAGCGGACAGTTCTTCTCTATCTGTATAGAGTGTTACATAAATTTCGTCAACATTGCGTTGTAAGGCATTGTCAAAAATAATTTTAACAAAACGCTCACCCAACCTAAATCCGGTAGATTCAACTTTAAATGTTCCTACTTTTAATCTACGCATCGGTTTAAAGGGCGGAACAATATCTAAGTAATTCTCATCGACACCTTCTGTTTTTAAGTAGAGGAATCCCAGTACTTTTCCAGCATCCGTATTACATATGTAAGCTTCTTCATCGCACTTGCGAGCAAACCACTTATCAAATCCTGGATAGGCGATACGGAAACTGTCAAAAAAAGAATCGGTTAAATCAACATTTCCGAAATAGGTTTTTTCAACGGCAAGCATTTTATATTCAATGAGACTTGGGTTTTCAGCCGTCGCTGCACTGATAAATGCATTTATTGAAAAAACTCTGTCACTTAAACCTAGCTTTATAGCTTTATTTCTTAGTCTCCGATCCTCCGTGATCAGTATGTCAACTCTGTTTGAATACACTTCAAACAACAGGCAATCATCAATCCTGTCATTTTGCGATTTTTCCGGAATTCCGATCAATTCTAAAAAAGAATCGTCTGGTTCCTTAATGGTTTTGATTACCTCATATGATTCCAGTTTTACCGAAATAGCCTCTTGCGTTTCTGGATCTCGATATTTTTTTATTTCGGATATAGAGTATGGATGGATTACTTTATCATATTTTAACTTATCCAACCATCGAAAAAGGTGGCCAATACTATAATTGGAAACATGCTTGTTTTCTCTATGGATGATTATATTTGTGTCAAGCAAAGCTCTCATAATTTTGGACCCCTCCCTATGTAAGATAAACAACTCGTAATATCAGTTTCATTGAAAAGCATATGATGAACATACAGATTACAATTTATGCTTTTAGCAATCTCATGTGCTTTTTCATATTCTGCTTTTTGCAAAAGTAAAATTTGACTTTCAGAATACTCTTTCTTATCTCGCACTGATAAATTCTTTAAAATTTGTGAAGATGAGGCCTCCAGCAAAAGTATGGTTTCTATTTCCAAATCATAAAATACACTACTTGGCAAGGTGTCAACATTACCATCTATATCAAATATGCAAAAATGTCCGGCAAGAATAATACTAGGGGTCGATTTCAGAAGTTGTTTAACTTGTGAAGCCAGAATATTCTGATTGGCATTTTTGTCTTTAACAACTTTATTTGCTCCATAAGTTTCACCGTTGACCGCACTAATAAGATCACCAGCAGAAAAATCTGGAATTTTTAACGCAGTTGATAATTTATAACATAATGTGCTTTTCCCTACACCGTAAGTCCCGGCAACAAATATCGTTCCCATGTCTTTACCCCCATCCAATAAGCTGTTATTGTATATATTTTACATCAAAATTGAGTTAGAGTCTACTGTATTTTGAGAAAACATATTGTGGTCGGGCCATGTTGGCCCGAAGTCGGGGCGGTCTGGACGGGCCGCCCTTTTTTTCATAGAAGGGAGGGATGATTTCTGGCTACCACAACTTTG
>JAHHTN010000120.1 GCA_020024645.1 Faecalimonas sp. | reverse complement strand
AAGATTTAGAAGATGAAGTGCAGAAATTGACAGATAAATATATTAAAGATATTGATAAAACGATTGAAGAAAAATCGAAAGAAATAATGACCGTATAAAAATAGCAATTTACTTTTTAGAGAGAATAAGAGGGGGGCATATTGTGCCCCTCTTTGTATGAATGGAACTATTGGAGGAAAGAATATGAATGTACCACAACACATTGCAATCATTTTAGATGGAAATGGGCGTTGGGCAAAAGCAAAAGGTATGCCAAGAAATTATGGGCATGTACAGGGAAGCAAGAATGTAGAGAGAATATGTGAAGAAGCATATAAAATGGGAGTTAAATATTTAACAGTATATGCATTTTCTACTGAAAACTGGAGCAGACCTAAAGAAGAGGTAGATGCTTTAATGAAATTATTGCGCAATTATATGAGAACATGTTTAAAGACGGCAGAGAAAAATCATATGAAAATTCGCGTTTTAGGAGATAAAACGGGGGTGGATGAAGATATTCGCACACGCATAGATGAACTAGAAAGAGCGACTATTAATAATGATGGATTAAATTTTCAAATTGCATTAAATTATGGAAGTAGAGATGAAATGGTTCGTGCTATGAAGAAAATGGTAACAGATTGTAAAAATGGGAAATTAGAAGTAGAAGATATTTCGGAAAAGGTATTTGAGACATATTTAGACACGCATAATATTCCAGATCCGGATTTGCTTATACGCACAAGTGGAGAATTACGTCTATCCAATTATTTATTATGGCAATTAGCATATACAGAATTTTATTTTACGGATGTTTTATGGCCTGATTTTACAAAAAAGGAATTAGAAAAGGCAATCTTGCATTATAATAATAGAGATAGACGTTTTGGTGGAACAAAGGAGGAAAAATAATGTTTAAAACAAGATTGTTAAGTGGAATTATACTTGTGATACTTGCTTTGATTACAGTTATCACTGGACGGGATTTATTGTTTGGTGTTCTACTTTTAATTAGTTTGATTGGTATGAGTGAACTGTATAAAGTAGTAGGGGTACATAAGAAGCTTCTTGGATTTGTGGGATATTTATCTGGAATTATATATTATATTTGTATACGATTTGGAAGTAAAGAACAAATTGTACCTTTTGTTATAGGGGTTCTTGTTCTTCTGATGGCAGTATATGTGTTTTCTTTTCCCAAATATGTTGCACAACAAATTATGTTTGTGTTTTTTGGGGTTTTCTATGTTGCGATGATGCTTTCTTATGTGTATCAGACACGAATGCTTTCTCAAGGTGTTTTTCTTGTATGGTTGATTTTTCTATGCTCATGGGGGAGTGACACTTGTGCATATTGTGTAGGAATGTTGATTGGTAAGCATAAAATGGCGCCTAAGTTAAGTCCTAAGAAATCAGTAGAAGGTGGTATAGGGGGGATTTTAGGTGCTGCATTACTAGGAACGATATATGCATTGGCAATTAACAAATTTGCAACAGGAGCAGATGCTAATATTCTTCATTATGCCATTATTTGTGGAGTTGGGTCTATAATTTCTCAAGTAGGGGATTTAGCAGCTTCTGCAATTAAAAGAAATCATGATATCAAAGATTATGGGAAATTAATTCCTGGGCATGGTGGTATTTTAGACAGATTTGATAGTGTGATTTTTACAGCACCAATTATTTATTACTTATCGGTTATGTTAATGAAATAAATGAGGAAATGAAATGAAAAAAATAGCAATTTTAGGTTCGACGGGTTCAATAGGAACACAAACATTGGAAGTTGTCAGAGAAAATAATGATATTGCAGTAGTAGGGATAGCAGCGGCAAATAATATTGACTTATTAGAAAAGCAAATTCGAGAATTTGCTCCAAAAGTTGTAGCAGTTTGGTCTGAAGAAAAAGCGAGAGAACTTCGTATAAAAATTTCGGATTTATCTGTAAAAGTTGTATCAGGAATGGATGGGTTGATTGAGATAGCGGTTTTGCCAGAAACAGAGATTTTGGTGACAGCTATTGTAGGTATGATTGGGATACGTCCAACAATAGCAGCGATTGAGGCTGGAAAAGATATTGCATTAGCAAATAAGGAAACACTTGTAACAGCTGGCCATATTATTATGCCATTGGCAAAAGAACACAGAGTATCTATTCTTCCTGTAGATAGTGAACATAGTGCTATTTTTCAATCACTTCAAGGGAATGACGGAAAATCTATTCATAAAATTCTCCTAACTGCTTCAGGAGGACCATTTAGAGGAAGAAAAAGAGGAGATTTGGAGCATATTCAGGTAGAAGATGCACTTAAACATCCAAATTGGGAAATGGGTAGAAAGATTACTATTGATTCTTCTACTTTAGTAAATAAAGGATTGGAAGTTATCGAAGCAAAATGGCTATTTGATGTTGAAATGGAACAGATAGAGGTAGTTGTTCAGCCACAAAGTATTATTCATTCTATGGTAGAATATGTAGATGGAGCTATTATTGCAGAACTGGGAACGCCAGATATGAAATTGCCAATTCAGTATGCCTTATATTATCCGCAAAGAAGATATTTACCAGGAGAAAGATTAGATTTCAAACAGTTGTCGCAAATTACATTTGAAGAACCAGATATGGAAACATTTTATGGACTACGTCTTGCATATGAAGCTGGAAACGTGGGTGGCTCATTACCTACAGTATTTAATGCTGCAAATGAATTAGCTGTGTGTAAATTTTTGAATAGGGAAATACGTTATTTAGAAATACCAGAAATTATTGAAAAATGTATGAGGAATCATAAAAATATTATGAATCCATCTGTTGAAGAAATATTAGAAACAGAACAGGAAGTATATAAACAAATAGAAAGCAGGTGGTAAATGTATGGGAATAATTCTCGCACTATTATTATTTAGTTTTATTGTATTTTTCCATGAACTTGGTCATTTTCTCTTGGCGAGAAAAAATGGAGTTTATGTTGAAGAATTTTGTATAGGAATGGGGCCTACCATTGTCAGTAAGAAAGGAAAAGAGACAAAATATTCTATTAAACTACTACCAATAGGTGGTGCATGTATGATGGGAGAAGATGATGTTGAAAATACAGATGAGAGAAGTTTTAATAATAAATCTGTTTGGGCAAGGATTTCAGTGATTGCAGCTGGTCCAATTTTTAATTTTATTTTAGCATTTATTTTATCTGTAATTATTGTTGGCTGGGTAGGTTATGATAAGGCGGAGATAGGGAGTGTTATTCCGAATTCAGCAGCACAGGAAGCTGGATTGCAAAAAGGCGATGTGATAACAGAAATTAATGGAAAAAATATTCATTTGTTTAGAGAACTTTCTGTATATAATCAGTTTCATCAAGGGGAAAAGATAACTCTCGAATATAGACGTAATGGAAAGACATATGAGTCTACACTAACTCCAAAAAAGAATGAGCAAGGACAGTATTTAATCGGAGTTACACAAGGAAAATATAAAAAGGCAAATGCTTTTACAGCATTACAATACGGTGTATACGAGGTTAAATATTGGATTGAAACAACATTACAAAGTCTAAAGATGTTATTTACAGGAAAAATAGGAATGGATCAATTATCTGGACCGGTAGGTATTGTAGATGTGGTGGGAGATGCTTATGAGGCAAACAAAGCCTATGGAGTTTCTTCTGTGATTTTCTCTTTAATTAACTTATCAATTTTACTTTCGGCGAATTTAGGAGTGATGAATTTACTTCCTTTGCCAGCATTAGATGGTGGAAGATTAGTGTTCTTATTTGTAGAGGCGATAAGAGGCAAGCGT